>NZ_JBICKP010000009.1:0-191141 GCF_043104335.1 Pseudomonas sp. WSY_20 | reverse complement strand
TTAGGGCGGGCTTTCAGGCGTCTCCAAGGGGAGGCGATTTGCCAACAAAGTCTCGGAGCCAATCTTCGTAGACTACACCCCATCGCAACCTTTGTCAGCTCGGTTGAGGGCAGGGCTTCAGACTTCTGCCTAGCTGCGCATTACTTTATTCCAATCAATTTCGTAGCCGGCGTCCTGTAGCTCCCGGCTCAAGGCTTGCTTCCAACCCTCGTCGCTCATCGAAGTCCAGACTACGCCTGCGAAGTCGCTGGGTATTTCCACCTGATCACGCTTGAGTGCACAGACCCTGTCACGCCCCAGGTAGCCCAGGAAATAACCAAGTTCCAACAGGACGTTCTGTCTGGCGCGCGGCTCTAATTCTCCGCCCTTTACGCAGCCTTGATCGTCAGGCGTGAGCAGCACCACCGCAAATCCTACGTCTCGGTGTCCTTCAATCTTCTCGATTACGGTCCGACCGCGATTGGCCTGTTCATGGAGAATGATGGGCTCGAGTCCAAGCTTTTCAAGGAATCGAGCCACCGACTCACGAGCTCCCTCGTCATGGCCGTGGACAACAAATACGCGATCTGAATGGACAACCTTATTCTCACGGCCCGAGGCGCTTTGCGTATCCTCCGCTGCTGGGAGATCAGCCAAATCCTCCTTCAAGCTTTTCTGTGCCTGTTCAAGCAGCGCGATGGAGTTCAGCACCCTGCGTTGAATTGGTCCGTGATAGTCGACCGTCTGCCCGGTGGTGAAAACCATCGGGTAATACGTGAGGTCGGTGGCGGCCGCATAGGTGCGGTAGGTACTGGTGTCCTCGCCGAAACAGCGGGTCAGACTGTCCTTGATGGCAACCTCCATAGCCTTTAGCTCGGGTGTATTGCCATTCCGGACGGTACCGAGGTCAAAGGCGTGAAGCTCTGCAATTCTTTCGGATAACCGGGCAATACCACGGTCGATCTCTTGCGACGTCAGTTTTAACTTCGGCTGTGGAGGCACAACAGGGAGGATTTTCGGGCCATGGTCTGCGCGTTCTTTGGTGGCGGTAGGCCATTATTACTGATTTGAGATGCCGCTTCATCCACTGCTACTTACTTCGGGCGATCGCTCCGGACTGGCTTTGCCGAGCTGCACCTTGATGCTTAGGAGGCGATGTCTAAAGCGGTTGGTGGCGTGGTGTGGGCTGCACACCGTATTTGTTCACGTATCTAGCGGGCGCTTCCCTGCGCGCTAGGAGGGATTCGCTGTAGGCTGAAGGTCACTTGGCGCGTTCTCGTTGGACGATTCCATCGTATGGAGTTGGCTGGCACGACTGCCCAGTAAGGACCCCGCCTGGAAATAGCCCATTACGGTGCTGACGCTACGGTGCTCGGTCATCGCCATTACCTCGCCGAGAGGCACCCCCTGGCGTCCTGCCTCGGTGACGAAGCCCGAACGCAGGCTGTGCGCTGCCCAGTCGCCGTCGAGGCCGGCCAGTGCTGCACGGCGTTTGACTATGCGCGCGACCTGGTCACCGGACAGACCAACAGTCGCGACCCGCCCCCCTTTGTACAAGCGACGAAACAGCGGGCCGTTGCTGGCCGGTGCTACAGCGAGCCAGGCGTTAAGTGCCTGTGCCGCCGGCCCCTGCAGCGGCTTTTCCCGACGCACGCCACTATTGTCGGTTTTGGTTGTCCCAAGCGCATACAGCCAGGTGTCGGCGTCCAGACGGCGCAGGTCTCCGATCTGCAAACCAACGATTTCCGAGCGTCGCCGGCCACCGCCGCTCCAGGCCAGCAACAGCAGGGCACGATCGCGCGTGCCACGCACGCCGTCAGTGCAGGTGGCGAGCATCGCCTGCAGCGGTTCCAACACCACGGCGGTTTTCTTCCGGACGGATACGCCTTGCCGCGCCTGGGCCTTGCGTGCCTCTCGAAGAAGCGCCTTCACCGAAGGAGCCTCACTTGGGTTATCCCAGCTTCGCAGGCGATGCCATTTAGCCAAAACCGCCAAGCGATGGCTAACTGTGCTGAACGACAGTGGCCCCGGCTTGCCCTTGACCTTGGCTGCAACTAGTGCAGCGTCGACGGTCGGGGGCAGCAGGTGTGTCCAGCCGCCAGTAGCATCGGGCCTGGCCAAGTGGTCGACGATGAATTGCACGGCGACCTCGGGTGGCAACGCGCCGTCGCCGAGCGAGCGGCGATAACGCAATCGCAGCCACGCGGACCAGTAGGTGAGGGCGCTCTGGTAGCTGCGCACGGTATTAGCCGCAGTGCCTGCCGCGATGAATGCCTCAGCAGCGGCGCGGGTGCTGTCGGCCAACTCTGCTAGCGCCAGTGGCTGGGAGGAGGGCATCTGTACCGGCTCTGTCAATTTCATCTCGCTAAACGCTGCGATTAGGTTCGGATAACCTGTGGCTTATCAGACCTAATTTAACTTACGGCTGTCTGTGAGGGTAGGCCCCTCAGAAGTGAACTAGCTCGCTGCGCATCTCGTATGCGCAAGAAACAAAGTTGATCACTGAAGAATTCGCTCCATTTTCAGGCGTTGGCTACTATGTTGCCTCCCCGCTTGGGTGACAAGTTATTACCGCCCAAGCGGGGGACTAAGTCACTCAAGATGACCTAATTCATTGAACAACTTATATAAGTTGGCCACTCCCCACTTTGCTGCACGTGAGCAGATGAAAATTTTTCTATCATCTGTAATACCTGTTCCTGAGGGGAAGCGTTGAAGTCGAAGCCCATCTGATCCCTGTACGGCATCCGTCCACGCCAGTAGCCCATGCCCTGATCCAGCAGGATCTTGCTGGTCTTGCCCGACATCCAATTCACGGTGATGACTCTGCAGTGCAGCAGATCGCGGGGGCTGTTCATGACGTTGATGTTCGGAGCGATATCGAACTGACTTTTCAGCCAGAGTTCGATAATCGCCTCTTGATCGTCTACGCGTATCCAGTCATGGCTGAGTAGATAGCTTGGCTGGCTACCGCTCGGCGCCAGAGTCTGCACGGCTAGCGACTGCAGTTGATCATTCCGGAAAAGTTCCATGAAGCTGCTCAGGAGAATTAGCGACCAAGGTGACTTCAGGTAGCGATCCGAGTAGCTGACGGAGATGGCCTGATCATTGGCGAGTAAAGAAGCCAACTCCGGCATCTGGTCGTCGATTAACGCGGCGATGCGTTTTCTCAAAGTGTTGACGGGGCCGTCGAGCTGAGAGGTGACTTCGACGATGCGTGCGCCTTGAGGAGGCTGGCTCCAGTCGCTGCAGTCGATGCTGTTGCCCGCAATCGCAGGCATTAGTTTGCTGGTAGCCCAGACCACATCGGCATGTCCTTGTAGCCAATCGGCTCCGGGCACTCCGACGTTGTTCATGTTGCTGTAAAGGCTTCGGGCGCCAGCCTGGGATGACACTTGGGCAACCAGATAGGGAGCTTGCAACGTTCCGGTTTGCAGCTCGACTAGCTCAACGCCCAGACGGGCAAGCAGTGCCAGGGTTTCCTTTTGCTCCGCGTTCAACCGTGCCGGATCAGCACTGCCGAGGCGGACCTTGAGTCGTTCGGCAATGGCCCAGGTCAGCACCTGTTCCCGGAAACGAGGATGGTCGAGATCCCAATCCGCACATTCGCCGTGGAGGAACAGCAGAATCGCTGCTGTCGGATCTCGGCGATCCAGCGAGTTTATGGCTGCACTCAGTTCGCGCAGAGGGCCAACCGAGCAATAGCGCGCGCCATGTAGGCCGGCAAATGTATCGGGCAGCCCCAGATGCTCAACTAGCCGGGATTCGTACAGCCACCGCAGTGCCAGCTTCCGATCCAGCTCTTCACGCTCGACACGGCTGTCCTGGCTGGCCAGGCAGTGTGAGCAGACATTCTCGCAGTTGGCTGGGCACTGCAGCCGATCCAGAGCCTTGCCCAGCAGCAATGCGATATCGCTAAGGCCAGCCAGCACGAAGCCGGCCCCCCCGCTGACTTCATCGAACAGCTGAATGACCGAGCGGCCTTGCCGGGTGTCACGGTCGCGGTCGAGGCGATGGCTGAATCCCATTTCGCTGCTGGCGATACCGAGCCTGTCGGCGATCACGTCGCGCATGGCAACGCCGAGCGTTGTCGCAATCAGACGGCCCTCGGGAGTGTCGGGAAGCCATTCACCTGTGAGTGGATTCCTGAGGAAGATCTCCAGCACATCAGTACGGATCTGGTAGCCCAGGTGCAGACTGGCCTTGACCGCTTCGCCCGAACAGTCGTGCTCCTTGCGGCTGCCGGCCAGTCCGCCAACCGGGCGGTGAGCTTTATCGGGTTGCAGATCCCTGGGCACTTCGCCCGAGGCGAGCATGGATTCTGCGCGCCCACAGGCCATGCAGACGGCATAACCGATTTCATGTTCGCCGGACGAATGATGGAAGACGCTGCCGTCATGGCCGAAGCGCACGAAGCCGCAACGCTGGTCGGGTAGGGCGATGCTTTCGCCATTCAGCTGGATGCGCGGTCGCTCGACGCGAATGAACTTCTGCGAAGTGACGTCGTTGGTGGTTTCCTCGTAGAAGTCGGTCACGAAGCCACCCGGACGCAGCACCATGCGGCGCTCGCTGGGTGGAATGGGAGTCGTGCAATGCGAGCAGCAAAGCCCCTCGTTATTTGCATAGGCGTTTTCGATCACGCCCGTGTTGCCGCATTCAGGGCAGCGCCAGGCGATGTCGAATTTCTGTGCTTCGTTGACCTGCCCGTCGGCATGCCACTGCAGGCTGACACCGGCAGAGCGGTACACGCGGCCATCGATCACCACCTGAGCGCCGGGAGCATATTCGCGAATGGCGATGTTCAGGCTGCGCGAGGGCATTTCCTTGTTGTCGAAGATGCTGTCCTCGCGACTGGCATCGCTTTTCCGCTGATGATGCAGGAAGTCCTCGACGTTGTAGGTCTTGAGGCTCACCACGTCAGTCGGGAAGCCATAGCCCGGCAAGAATGCAGACGACGCCAGATAGCGGAGCAGGTACTCGTTTTCATGGCGCTGCTTCTCCAGCGCCAGGGCCTTCTTGTATGGCCCGTCGCTGGCGGCCTGCAGCTTGTGGTTGATATTGCGATACTCGCCCAGCCAGCGCTCCTCGAGGTCGCGCAATGCCAGCAGAGTTTCGCCGGTGATCGAGCTGAGCGAGCGACCTTCCAGGCAGGTGCCGCCCACCAGTTGCTTTACGGCACGGTCAAATTCATCGGGGCTTGCCGTGAGCCAGGCCATGAACTGCTGACTGGGTGAGTCGTCTGGAGCGAAGAACCAGTGCAGGGTCAGTTTGGTACGGTCGCGATCATTGCTGCTGTGCATGCGCAGGAATAGCGCCAGTAAAAGCGAGTTGACGTGCCGCTGCACGATCCGCGCAGAGCTGAGGGTGATGCTCGGTGCCGGAATGGCAGTCACGAACGGCCATTTGGGATTGGCGAAGGCGCGCTGGTTATGCGGATCGGCCTTGCACAATGTATAGGCGATGGCCCGAGCCTCGCTGCGTCGCCCGGCTCGACCGGCGCGCTGCAGATAGTTGGCCGGATGTGGCGGCAGGTTGTTCATCACCACGGCAGAGATGCCGCCGATATCCACGCCCATCTCCATGGTGGTGGAGCAGTTCAGCACGTTGATATCGCCGCGCTTGAAATCCTCGACATATTCATCCAGCCTTTTTGCCGACTGCTGCGCCGAGTGTTCTGCGGTTCGGTAGTAGAAGCCACCCTCGACCGTGCGGTCGCTGATATCCGTCCACAGGCTCTCCTGGCGCAGCTGGGCAATGACGGGCTCTCTTGCGACCAACTGACGGATCTGTACCTGCTTGGGTACCGGGGAGCCGTCCAGCATCAGTGTACTCAGGGAGGGAAGCTGGATCTTTTGGCAGCGGTAGTCCTTGCTCAGCAGTTTTTGCGGCAGATAGGGTGTCAGACCACGGAAAGTGGTATCGAAAATGCGCCGGGTCAAGGGGCAGACCCAGCCCTCGTTGGGCAACGAGAAGGTGAGGGTTTCTAGGCGCAAACGATGGCCAGTGTCGGAGGACTCGAGAATGCCGGCATTGACCAGCGCCAGCCACGCTGCTTCGAGCCAGCTGTTGATCTTGTCAGCATCCGCATTCATGGCGCGATTCAGGCCGGTTGCCAGTTCGAGCAGCTTGATCAGGCGGTGGGGCGTGCCCGGCTTGATCTGCGGCCACTTCCTGATGGTGCTGCTTTCCTGCACGTCGCTCTTGGGCGAGTAAAGCGCCTTGGGACTGAAGCGACTACCCATCCAGCGGCGCATCTTGTTTTCCATCGGGATGAAGGTGTTCTCGCGGACGTAGAAGTCGAGTGCCACCTTGAGGAAGTCGCGCCAGTCGTCCAGCGTCAGAGCGCTTCTGGAATCATTTGCAGCACCCAGGGCGGGAATGGCGCGGGAATCGACCCACAGCGGTGGAGTCGTCGTCACCTTCTCCAGTTCCTGGTAGCCGACCTTGATCAGTCCCAGTGTTTCCGTGCTGTTCTGGTTCTTGGGGCGCCGGGAGAACTCGCGCGCCAACAGCAGGCGCGCCATGGTGAGACCACCTTCACTGCCATCGAACAGCGCCGGATTAGCATATCGGTTGTAGCGCAGGATGAACTTGTCGATATCCTTGGCTGCCGCGATGGTTTCGGCCATCTGCGACCAAGGAATGGTCTTGGCCTGATTGGTAGGTGCTGCGCCGCTCTGCAAAAGTTCAGCCTGCTTGCGCAGATCTGCCGCCATGCCAGCCAAGCCTTGTTTCTCCAGATTTTCAGCCAGAGTGAGCAGTTCGGCTGGACTGCCGTTTGGAATGTCCCTCGGAGCGGCATCGGCCTTGGCCTGCGCGTTCCTCAATGTTTCAAATACCAGCCCGCGTAGCCGGGAGCGCTCCGCTTCCTGCTGCATCCTCACCGCCGTGCGTGCGGTGCCCTGGCGGCTGTCGGTGAAGGTGATCAGCTTGCGCCCGCGTCCCGGCAGCTCTTCGGGTGAGCGGCCTTCGCAGTCTTCTTTGTCAGGATCAGGACAGAACTCAAGAACAGTCGGAACGGCGTTGGCGATGTAGAACGGTGCGCCAAGGTAGGCCTTTCTCAGAAAGTCGTTGGTGCCAAATGATGAGTTTTCGCAGAGGCTGCAACAGCAGTCCTTTTCCTCAGTGAGCACAATGCCGATGTTGCGGGTGGCATTCACGACTCCCAGCTTCTGGCTTTCCAGATCGAGGCTGATCGAGAAATAGGGGCCATGTGCCGCCGGCAATCCGGCAATGATCAAACGCGTGCTCATGGCATTCGCCGTCAGCAGTTCAACTGGCGCGTCTTCGCCACCGATTTCGTGATTGAGGGCGAACTCATCGCCGGCGTAAGGGCTGGGCTGGTGCAGTTCGCCATTGCGATCTTCTGCCAGCAGGTGCGGCATCTTGCAGTCGTCGCAGAAGCCCAGCTCGTACACTGGGGCATTGCACTTGCAGCGCGCACGCTGGGTCACATAGACGTTGCCGAAGGGCCAGTCCTGCAGATGAGCAGATTTGGCACTGCACTGTGGGTCGACGCAGGCCCAGAGGCCATGCAGCATGCGCTGGAACAGGTGGGCCCGCAGCTTAAGGAACGGCAGCTGCTGCTCGGCAGGATGAGTACCGGTCATGGTGTCGAGCCAGTCGAGCACTTCCTGCTGCTGCTCCAGGGGGCTGCCTCCCTGCAATTGGTTAGAAATTGCGTTAATCAGGTCATCAAGATCTAGGGGTTTGCCGGAGCTGACTACGGCATGGCGCAGGCTCCTAGCGGTGGTGTTATCGCACAGGGCCTTGAAGCGTGCAGCGGACACTGCCGTTTCCGGCTCAATGTCCCTGATAGCCTGCAAGGCGATATTGTTGCCTGGCGAATCAAAATCAAGGTCGGGCCAGACACGCGAGCCACCGATTACTTCTACTTGGTCAAGCGGGACGCCCGCCAGGTCGGCCAAATAGCGTTTCAGTCGTACTTCCGCATCGGCCCCGGCGATAGTCGCCGATGTGGCGATGAAGCGAATCTGCTCGGATTGCCGGCCGAAGGCCTGGACCACCCTGCGCAACAACAGAGACAGTTCGGCCGCCTGGGAACCCACATAGGTGTGTGCCTCGTCGAGGACGATCCAGCGTAACGATTTCTGCTGCCTGGAAATCTCCAGAATCGGGTTGTCGACCTGGCGCACCAGCATGTACTCCAGCATGGTGGCGTTGGTCATCAAAATCGGTGCCGGCTCCTTGCGCAAAAGTTCCCGCGATAGGATCTGGTTGAGCTTCTTTTGCTGCTCCTTGCGGACCTTGTCGGAGTGCTCTTCAGTCTTGCCGTTGTACAGGCAGAAACGGATGTTGCTGCCGTATTTTCGAGTCCAGGCGTCGAGACGCTCCTGTTGGGAGTTGATCAGGGCATTTAGCGGGTACAAAAACAGAGCGCGAACTCCCACTAGGGCTGACTCGTTTCGCTCTTGCTCCCGGATCAGATCCTCAAGGATCGGCACCATAAAGCATTCGGTCTTGCCCGAACCGGTGCCGGTGGTGATGACAGCCGAGCGCGGTGTTTCGTGGAGTAGAGTGCGCCAGGCATGTAGCTGGTGGACATAGGGGGATGCCGTTTTCGGGAATCGGTAGGCTGGCGCACATGCCAGCGTATCGAGCAGGCTGGGCGACAGCAAGCCCTCCGACGGCAGATCCTGCAGGCGCACGTCGGCTTCCTGCCAGCCAAAGGTATGCTCGAATACCGGCGGGGCAAGGAAGCAGCCCTCAGCCCCCAATGTGTTCACCATGCTTTCGCCCAGGTGACGACGTAGGCCCGGATGATTGATGCCCATGACCCCGAGCGTTGCCTCACGGGTGCGCTCAAGGCTTTGCTCGATCAGGTTCCTGAAAAAGCGCATTGCAACTCCTTATGCCTCATCCTGCGAGGCGAGCAGATAGGACACCATCAGGGCGTGCACCGGTATAAACCAGCCCTGACGGTCAAAATCGGAAACCAGGCGAATGGCAAATTTCAGATAGGCCGGTGTCACCGGGAGGTCGGTGATTCTGGCTTTGCCGGCCGTGACGAAGGCCATGAAGATCGGCAGGTAGACCACGGCGTCGGTGAACTCCACCAGCGAAAGGGCTTTCACCAGGGGGGGGAGCCGCTGCCTGTCGACCCATCTGGAAAGCTCGCTTCCGAGCAGGGTAGGCCAGTTCCGATTGGACTCGTGAAGACGCCGCAGATCCTGGTACCAGATAGGCAGAACACTTTCCGGTGGCAGTCTGGTCAGCGACCTGCGATTGCCGGTGCTCAGATAGTCGCCCAGGTAGTCGAACCCGGAAACGATGCAGCGCAGCACGTTGGCCCGGTTCGAGACGAGATTGTTGACCAGCGCTTTGGGAAGCCCGGTCAGGAGCATGCTGTCGTGAAAGAGTCGGTAGGCCTGTACCCATAGCGGAAGCGGGACGGCCTCCCAGATGACAGCAAGCTCGTCGCGTATGCGTGCGCAGAACGACTCATCCATTTCCAGCCGGAATACCGCAAAGCTCAGCGCCTCCCGATTGCGCGACAGGGTTTTCCAAGTTTCGAATGACGACAGCGGCAGGTGGCGGTAGTGCTGCTTTAGGTCTGCCAGATACTGCCAGCCACTGTGGTTGAAATTGGCCGCCATGGCGGCAATCTGCTGCTCGATGACGTGCGGATTGTGCTGAGGGTGGAAAAGCTCGGAGGCGCGGTGCAGCGAGCACACCTCGGACTCGGAGTCGAGAATGTTGTCCGGCGTGATATACAGGCCCGGACGGAAGCGAACGCTCGACTGTTCGCCCGGATAGATCAGCCATGGCCCCTGAAATTGCATTTTTTGCGGAATATCGAAGTATCCGGTGCCCACCGTCTCGCTGGTCTTTTCGGTCAGCTGCAGCGGCGTGCGCTTGGGGTCGGACAGCAACATTGCCTCGGCCTGAACACCATCCAGCATTGCGGCATTGGAGGTATTGCAGATATAGAAGGCATACCGCCCCTCCCACTGCAGTTGCCCGCCATAACGGCGTATATCGAGTTTCAGCAGTGGTTGCTCGGTTTCCAGGGAAAGCCTGATATAGGCATCCTGTTCGTCAACTGCGCTAAGCATATTCTGCATATCGCTCAGGTAGCTGAACAGGTTGAGCATGACAGGCGCTGTGCCTACTCGGATGCTGAAGGGGCGTTTCGGGTGCGGTTGCTCCGTACAGATCAGCTCCAGCTCCATGTGGAATGTCTGGCCCTGCGGAAGACCGGAGGTCAACGCGATGCGGTAGCCGATCAGCTCGGCCAGTGTCAGCTCTCGGATCCGCGACGGATTGCCGTACTGGTCCAGAAGACGTGCCCCCTGGTAGGGGTAGGGTAGACGGAGCTGAATGGGGGGCAGGCCCTGGCCGGCCTCCAGAATGAAGGTCGTGGGGGGGGGCTCCTCATGGTGGCGCAAGTGCAGAGCATGTTCGGATTGCTCCACTGCCAGGCTATTGCTGACGACCTGCAGATCAAGCAGGCACGTGCTCTTGGGCAGGAGGCGTGCGGGCTGCTCTCCCAGTCCAAGGAACAGGGAAAGGCTGAACTCCTTGGGCAGGACGCCGAAGCGGCGCTGCAGCAGCGTTTTGCCAGAGCGGTTGCGTAGGGTGTAGCGGGCGAGGCCGTAGCTGCTGTTGCGCTGGCGGTCCAGCAGCTCGCCGTTGACGAACTCGACCAGCTCATCCTGGGGGTGGGGGTAGCCTTCGGGCAGCTCAAGGCGTGGCCAGCCCAGGAAGACGATCGAGGGAGAGCTTTCGTAGAGTGCGAAAACGCCCGTCAGGGTGGGTTTCAGGTCGTCGCCACCAGCCTGATTCAGCTCTATCTGGTAGTGGTCGGCCCCCTTAGCCAGAGACAGGTCTGAGTGTATCTCCAGCCAGCGACCATTCTCCGCATCCTGTGCTAGGGTGTCTGGCGCGGCACCTTCACTGGTGATGAAAAAGTCCTGAGGAATGCGAAGCCGTGCCAGTCCGGACGCCACCGAGCAACTGGAGGTGGCCACCAGTTGCCAGCGCTCGGAGCGATTCTCGAAAACCAGGGGAGCCTCCTGGTAATCGAGTGCGCTACCGTCGAAGAACAGGCAATGGACCGTGCGGCCGTTATCCAGCAGGCGCAGGCTCAGTGGCTCCTCGGGCGCGCGCCGCTCCACGGTGACTTGAGGGTTGGCGAAACGGACCTTGATGCCCTCTACGGTGAGCTGGCCATAAACGGAACCACTACGGGCCAGTAGCCGGTCACCTTCGTAATAGGCCAGCTCCAGGCGGGTGCTACCCAGAGTCGTTGGTTCTACCGCAAATGTTTCTTCGGGTGGAAGGGTCAGATCGGTGCGTATTGACCATTGGGTTAGCGAGCCATGCAGAAAGTGCTCGCAGATAAACGCCCGCCCCTTTTCGAGAGCCTTCTTGCGCTCCTGACGTTTCTGGCCCGCATCGCGTAGCCAGTCGTTGAGCAGCGTGCGGGCATTGCTTTCATCCAGCGGGATCGGGAAGGCATCTGTCCAGCCGGGAGCCTGCTGATCGAGGTGGCTGGCTGGGTCCTGCTGATCCTTGAGGGGGTAGTGCTCGACCAGATACATGAGCTGGTCGACGATGCCTGCCAGCAGCCGGCGTGTCTCCAGGTTGCGGAAAGCGGCCGGAAGGCCCTCCTCGAAGTCGGCCATTAGGTCAGCAGTGGTCCTACGGTTGCCCTCGGTCCGGTAGAAGTGCTTGATGCCCCGGCGTACAGCCCGCCCGAAACCATGTGACTCGCTTTGCACCAGCGGCCAGGGTAGGCCGCCTTCGGTGAACAGCGAACCCAGCCAGTCTCGGCCACTATCCCGGAAACGTATCGGCCTCTTCCAATAGGCCAGCCCATCGTTGGTCAGCGATGCATGCTGTTGTGGGGTCAGCGAAATCCCTAGTTCCGTCTCAGCTCCGGACCAGGACCATGAGCTGTTGTAGTTGCGGCGATATTGTTCACTGACGAAAAGGCAGAAGCAGGCCCCTAGGTGCATGGCATGCAAGGGGTTGTCCACTCTTCTGAGTTGCTCTTTCAACAGCTCAAGGAGTGATTTGTACTCTTCCTCGGACACTTGATAGCTGTAGAGAGGTTTGCCATGTGTTCCTTTGAACAGCTCACGATTGAGCAGGAATTCGCTGAGCCAAGCTTTCAGTGGATTTTGAGCATTCGACGTTATTTTTGTGAGCATCAATAAGTCCTTTTGAAATCACTGAGTCCTGAAGGACTCATGGGATCACTTGTCCGAAAGCGGTGAACTTATCTTCTTCTGACCTGGTGTGAGCAACCCTGCCACTACGACATTTGCCGTCGCGAGGTCAGGTCGGCTCTGATTAGAATCTGCCGAAATGACAAAATGCCATCATCCGGTTGGAAGCGTCAAATTTTCACCATACGAAGTCGGGGGTAGTGGTCAATTAGCCCAAGCTCAAAAATCAAATTTGCTGATCAAGCTTCTCCGACGCGCGCTTTCTAAGCTCGTTAAAGGCGGTGCGAATGGCGTCTTCATCGGTGCATACAGATAAGTCCAACGCCTCTGCGTAGGCGCGATAACCAGGATTGTCATCACATTCGAGTAACTCCCCCATTGCTGGATAGCGCGTCTGTTGCCAGACCTGGCTAAACCAATTGTATGGCCCTTTGTGGGGTTCCACGCATTGGAAGATATAGATGCGCAACTCGCTTCGGCTGTGCTCGACGATAGATGCTTCTTCGTCGTCTGCGCCATTGCCAGTGTCGCTCCGGACCCAAACGTCGAACAACAGATCACCCTTCTCATGGCAATGCACGGGGTCTTCCTGCCCGGCGTTGCGAAGCCATAGTACGGAGATGTCGTTGAACGGCAGAAAACGTTGCCCTGCGCTGTTGCTGACCTCTAGCCCTTCCAGGCTCCGGGGCACACGATTTCGCGGTACCTGATAGTAGTAATCGGCGCCCAGTTCCTCACGTATAAAGCCCAGTAGCTCAAGAATCCGCTGTTGATAATCCGCCAGCAGGCGATAGGCCTTGCGTACATCGAGAAGCGCGCTGTCGATAGAGGTTGCAGTGGTCAAGTTAGTCAGCTCCAACGTGCAATGGGAAATTGGGTAATTTGAATAGACGGTGCGCAAAGGTCTGATAGGAAGCGGGATGTCGCTACGCCGCTCGGGACTCGCTTGGCGCTAACGGTTTCGGGCGCGAAGAGGGGGGCGCGCGTGGAGTCGATCGATACGGGGTACAGTTGACCTAACCAGCGCCGGGGAAGAATACGCAGCCCATGCCATTCGTAAGCGGCGGCAATATCATCCAGCAGACGCTGAAGGCCTGGCGATGAGTCCGTCGATGCGTTGGAAATCGCTGCCTCTAAAGCCTGGAACAGCTGATACCAACTGCAGCATACCAACTCGTAATCTGAGCCTGCTCCGGACAGTTCTTTCTCGATTTGGGATTCCAGCTCAGCGGTGCTTTTTTGCGTGTAATTTTGAAGGCCACCAATGGTGAGGAGTATCGAGCCTTCACCCAGGTGTTTGCCTGCCCAACCAGCGCGCAACTCATTTGCCAGCTGTACAGCGTATTGCTGTTGGATATCGTCGTGGCGCTTGGCTTCAATCAGCAGTGTACGCTCCGACCCATACAGCACCACATCGGGTTCGACACGTCGCTCGGCAAGCCACCAGGATGGCCAGAACTCGAAATCCTCCAAGGTGCCAATTGATCTGTCTGGTCCCAACAGTTGAACGAAGAAGCTATCACGCACAGATTCGGGCAGGTAAATCAGGCGCTCGACGATGGTCGCAGTAAGGATGTCTTCCGCCCCGGCGGCATCTCCCAGGCTTGAATGCTTACCTTCAACGCCGCTACCTCGGCGCTTGCCGTTCAATATTGCAGCGAGCATGTTATCTCCAGCCTGAAGCACAATGGGGTTTTATCGCGCGATGAGAGCATCAACGCGATCCCGATAGGCTAGGGTCTAGAGCCCGATCAGTCTCTTCAAGGCAGTCCCGGATCTTGCTCAGCGCCTGGTTGTAATGCGCATCCGTCGCTTTGTCACCCAGGTCAAAAATGCACCGTTCATGTTTAATCTGGTAGCCACTTGAAGCCACATAATGCCCAGCCCAGTCAGGAACCTCCCGCGGGCTTGAGGTGAAGTCGGGTAGGTGTTTTGCCAACTCGGGGATATCAGCGGCAAGGATGTAAGGAAAAACACCAAGCCAGGTGTGCTTGTAGAGTTTGATCCAGAGACCGGCGGGCCATTCTTTTACTCGCACGTCCAAGTCATATCGCTTTTTGTCGACATTGCATATCAGCCTGGTTTCGATCCTGCCGGCCCAGTCGGCAAACATAGGCGCGGTTTTAACCTCGGTCTCCAGCCATTCGAAGCGCTCTTGCAGCTTGCGATTTTGGCAATAAACGAAATGGTCGTGGATATGACGATACGCCTCTTCGTTTTGCTGGAAAATCTCCCAGCACAGCTGTTTGAGCTCGGTGTTTCCCGACATGGTCTTCTCGATGTGAGTGACAAACTGATGGATAAACGGGAGGGCCTTCGGATCTACGCTTGTCTGCTGACGTAGCAGCTCGGCCAGTTGTCCATAGGATTGGTAGTAGACCGGGGTCGGGGAGTCTGGATCGATCGTCGGAGACGCCCGGCCTTTGGGCGTCAGGTACACCAGCGCCCTATGGGTATAGTGGGGGAACAGGTCTTGCAATGCTTTCTGGTAGCGGGCGACCTGACGGCTCTGGTCCAGGGCCCATATCTTGTTTTCGATCGCGATCACCAGTTTGAGGGACGGGAAATCGAGCAAGATATCGATGTGTTCAAGTTCTCGCGCCACGGTCGCGCGCACGCCAGCAGTGCTTGAAAGTACGGTTTCCGTGAGGGGATTGCCCTCGCAGCGGCAGCCGAGAAGCGACCTTACATAATCATCTCTGAAGGCGCTGCCCATGCCATGGGCTTCCCGATCGTTCAACAGCGAGGCAATGATGTTCGAGTGGACCAGTTCCTTTGTGCTCACGCCCATGGCTTTGAAGAGATCAAAAGCCTTGGTATAGCCCGCCAGGGTACTAAACGCTGCAGAAGCGGACATAGCTGCTAGAAGTTCAGGGGCGTCCATGTCGATTTTCTCTATGAATAAGGCTTGTGTAGTCCGTTCTACCTTCGCTGGCAATGCCAATGTGTCTTCGTGCAAATGACGTTGCTTGACTACTGGAACAGACCAGGCGGTAGAATTCTGCCGCGCGTTGAGGCAAATGGCCAGCATTACGATAGCGCTCTCCCTGACCTGATTTGCTGGTGCCAGATGAGAACGATCCGCTGGGCGAGACCTGCGTAATTTACAAGTTCACACCTTTATGATTCGGAGCTTCTGCCAGTCAAGCTTCTTGCGCGTCCGCCGATACCCTTGCGGCAGACGTATGTCCGCCGCACGGGTCTGGCATCTAACTTCAAAGATGAACCGAGGAAGAAACAATGGCGATGGAATCACCTGCACTCCTGCTGACCGATCTGAACAAGGCACTGCGTCGTCTACGCGGAGCCTGCACCGACCTTGGTAACGAGGAAGTCGACGAGAAACTGCTTGAGGTGATGCGCCGCCTGCTGCTCGCTGAGGTGCTGGGTAATACCTGGATTGTTGTAATGGGCGGCTCTCAGGGGGCGGGCAAGACGACGCTGATGGCGAGCATCTACGACCTGCGCGGCGATGGGCCGAGGTGGCTGCAGAGCAATGAGGGCCGCGGTGAGAAAATGCCGGTACTCATCCTAGAGGTGGAGGGCCTCGAGCGCGCGCAGGGATACGTTCGCAGGCTGGTTCCGGACGCGACGTCGCAGGGTTACAGGCTGGATGACTTCGAGGTGGATGTTCCGCAGTTTCAACGAGCCATCTGCGACCCTAATGCCGAGGATCTGCTGCCAGTTCTGAAAGTGCCTCGACGCTACTTCAAGCGCGATAACCAGGCGTGGCTGCTGCTTCCGGGATACGAGAAGCAGGAGCGCGATAACCGCGCCTGGCAAGAGCTGATGCGCCAGGCGATGATCGCGGCAGGTGGGTGCATCATCGTGACCGACGAGACGCGCATGGCCAACCAGCAGCAGCTCGAGATCGTCAGGGACATGCTGGAGAACGAGCTCAAAGGCTGTAAGCCGTATATCGTGGTCTCCAAGACCGAGGCCCATCGCAACGATTCCAAGCGGCAGGCCGATCTGCGCTCAAGCGCCCAGGCGACGTTCCAGGTGGCGCCCGAGTTGGCCGAACGAAATATCATTCTGAGCGGCACCGACGATGCCGAGTACATGGAACAGTGGATGCCCCACCTGCGCCGCGCAATAGACGACCTCAATTTCACCGGGGAATCGGATCGCCACTTCCAGATGAGTCATCTCTCTGAGATTGTGGGCAAGGATTTGACACGTGTGTTGAATGCGATCCGCAGCAAGGCACGGCTGTATTTCACGAGCGACAAGGCGAGTGGGGTTGATGGTGTTGAAGTGCTGGAAGAGGTTCTGGGCAGGTTCGATGAGGCAGCAGCGGAGCTTCGGAGCCAGCATAATAAGCTTGTGAGCAAGCTGGCTGGGGAGGCCTTTACCAAAGCGTCCGATGCAATGAACCGTCGGCTCATTGCCGATCACGAGGGCTTCGGCAACTGGTTGTCGAATGCCTTCGATACCACCAGCCAGACCAGAGTGAAGATGCAGGATCTCGTCCAGGGATCTTGGCGCGAAGCGGCGCCGGCGTTTTTTCACAACTACTCGCAAGGCGTATCGTCGTTAACGGCGAGCAAGCTTGAGCGAGTGACCGTAGAGAAATCGGGGGAGGGCTCGGGTGCGCGTTTGCCACAGGCGAAATCCCAGAATCTGATCCAGCTGGGCTTTGTGCACGCATCGGGTCAACCTGTTCGATTCGAGAAGCTAAACCCTGAAGCGGTCAGTGATATCAGTATCCTTCTGGGCAATGGACGCCGGGAGGAATGGCAGGCTAACCAGGATGTCAGCAAACAGGTGGGTACCAGTGCCGAGCTAATACCTGCTATGTCGCTGGAATACACCCGGCTTCTCTTCGCTGTGCCTGAGGTCGTTGGCGTCAAGCAGGACTTCGTACCCATCGACAGCACGTCTGGCGCCAATGCTGTCTCAGCGAGTGTCGAGAACCTCAGGACAGGCGTCGAGCTTGGCAAGACTGCTATTCGTTCGCTTGCCACCGTGCTGGCGGTAGACGTGGTCAGCGATGGAGACTCAGACATACTAGGCGCGCTCTTCGGCCAGACGGCTGCCGCGGATGCGGAGGACACAGGGGATGCTGGCGATTCAGGCAATTCAGGATCGGAGACCAAGCTCCCGATGCCGCTCACCCTGCACCCCGCTGCAGTGGCGGCAACCGCAGTTGTCGCGGCCGCGTATCTGACTGGCGTGGCAGTAACGCGGATTCGCAGCATCGAGAAAGCAGCAAGCGCCCAGGCGAGGGTCATGCTCGGCACGGTACATGACCACCATGTTGAAAATCTTCGCACGTCCTTTGATGAGACCATGGCCGTGGCGCGCGCGCGCGTCTGCACGAGGCTGCGTGCCCGCTACCGCATGGACGAACTGCTGATGCGCAAAGACCGGCTTGCCAAAGCCATCGCCGATGTCACCTCGATCACCAGTGACTTGCGCTACGAGTTGGACTCGTCGGCTTCAGGCCTGCAATTGTTCATCCCTGACCGTGGTGTCTGATATGGCCAAGCAAGCCGTGATAGACCATTGGCACGCTCTGCAAGCACATCAGTCGGACTGGGCGTTTCGTGCCTATGCGCGCTTGATCAAGACATTGAGCAAGGACGTACAGGAAAAGCTGCAGCTCAAGGAGGAAGTGGCTGAGCCCTATGTGGTCATATTCGGCAAGACCCAGGTCGGCAAGACCACGCTGCTGCTCGACCTGATGGGGATCGACCCGGCCCAGCTGGGGAGGGTCTCGCAGGTCATGCGCGGCGGGCGCGAGGCGGGCAAGTCGGCGACGGCCACCGCCATGGAGTATTGCCGCTCGGCCAACGGCCGCTGGGGACTGACTCTGCGCTCGAAAACGCGCTGGTTCGAGGCCGAAGCCGACGTTACTCGGGCGCTTGGCCGGCTCAGGGAAGACATGGAGGGCGGACGACTGGTTGCCGAGTCGCCCTGTGTAGTGCATATCCCATCGTCTTTCTTTGCCAGCCAGGCTGCCGAGGGGCCGAGAATCCGCATTCTGGACCTGCCAGGCGACAACCCTGCCAACGCGGCAGAGCAGGCGCATGTGAACCATATGGCGAAGACTTATCTCCCCTTCGCTGACCTGGTGTTGCTGGTTGGCCGGGGGGATGACCTGGGCTTCCTGCGGCCTGAGGCGCTGACGCTGCCTGGAATCGAAGACTGGCAGGCCATGCCGCACCGTTTTCGTATTGTCACAACCTATTCGTACTTCGCACAGTCGATCAAGGACGCGGCTCGCGAGGATGCCAAGTTCGATGCTTCGAAGTCTCGGCGACGTCTCATCCAGCAGATCGAGCTCTTCGGTCGCCTGAGCGATCAGGCCCAGAATGAGCACCTGTATTTTCCACTGGAGTTCGGCACCAGTTGGATGAGCATGCAAAAGAATGAGCCGGAACTGCATGCCCGGATCGCGCCGTTGATTGCCGGACTGCGCAGCGAGTTGCTGGAGCAGATCTCGCAATCCACTAGTCCTGTTGGCCGTCTGCGCAGTACGCTCGATAGCCACTTGGGCGTCAGGTATATCCAGAACAAGAAGACCGAGGCGGTTGAGCAGACCATTGAGCAACTGGAACGCAAAAATACGAGGCTTCTGAGCGAGATCGCCATCTGGACCGCAACGATCAAGAATGAGCAGGGTAAGTTGAGTACTGCATTGCAAGACTTGCAGACCCATACATTGGCAGATGGCATGAAGTTGATCGAACAAGCCGCCGCGAGCCCGGTATTCACTGTCTCTGGTAGCTATCCTCCCAAGGAGGGCGCGGTCAAGGACGACTGCGAGACGCTCAGAACGTTGGTTAATGACTATTACAGGCTGCTGAAGGGGATGCGCCTGGAGGTCAAGAGCAATCCCCGATTGTCGAAGTCCTGCGTGTATTGGGAAGGCGTGCGCAGGCTCGTGAATGAGCCTGGCTTGCGGGTGATCGAGGATATTATCGACGACGCGTTCAGCTCCATTCGCTACACACTCGCGGACTACACCTTCGATACCTATCTGTTCTCATCAAACTATCAAGAGGATTTGAGAAAGGTTCACAGCGCAGGCAGCGAAGCCCGGCACGAATTGGTCCGCCTGTGGAAAACACATTGGCTCGGGGCATTGACAGCGCTTGACCAAGCGTTCAAGCGCGACATGAAGGCGCTCGAAGCCAACCTCGAACTGCAGCGGTACGAGCAGATGCTTCTGATCAAGCAGCGCGAGCGAGTTGAGCACGAAATCTCCCTCAAGCACGGCGAGTTGCAGCGCATTGCCCAAACCTCGCAACAAGACCTCGAGCGGTGCGAACGCTTCGTTCACTTGCTCAATGAGGAATACCTTGCCGAACTCAGCCAGCGGATGAGCTTGGCGATGAACGAGCAAGATGATTGTGACGCGTTACTGCAACTGCTGGCCTGTATGCAATTGAGCAACCAGCGGGTAGAACTGATGAGACTAAGCCAAGATGGCCGGGCCTGAAAAATGAGTACAGTTACAGAGATTCACCACAAAGAAAAGACCCTTGCCGAGCTGATGGTTAAGATCCTGAAGGAGCCTCTCAACCCACTCGAAGCCTCGATCAAGGCACTGAGTGGAGACCTTGCGGACACACGAGATTCTATCACCGAGATCAACGACACCTTGGGCGCCTCCGCGGACGATGCGGAAAAAGCCACGAAGTCGTTGCTGCAGGCGTTGCGCAAGATCCGCGAAGAAGACGTCCCTTCGTTGCTCACCAAGCTTCAGAAACACATCACCGACCAGAGCGCGAGTGATGCTCGTTCAGTCGAGGCCTTGCTCGAGCACTCTACGGCCGTCCACACCTCTAGCGTGAGCTCGACTGAGGCCGTGCTGCTCGATGCGCTCGCTGGGGCGACCCGGCAGCAGGGGGAGCTGGCGCAGTCGATCGAAGCGCTGCGTCCGCACATCGAAAGTTCGGCCGCTGAAGTGTCGCGCCAGCTGTCGTCATCGCATAGCTCAAGTGTCGCTGATTTCAACGCAGCGGTCATTGGCGTCGGCGTTCGCATCGCCGAGCAGCAGCAAGCTTCGCAGGAAACCCTCCTGGCAGGGCTGCAAACACTGGGGCGTGAAGAGCAAGCGGCCAAGGTCGAGGTGGTGGAAAAGGTCTTGAAAGAAATTGTGTTGAACCGGGAGTTCAGCAAGAGGATCAACTCGGCCTTGGCGGCGCAAGTCAGCACCCTGGGCACGGACGTGGCAGGTTTATTGACCCGGCTGTCGACGCAGGTCGAGGCCGTGGCGGCTGAAAACCAACGCGTTGTGCAACAGTTCTCGGCAGCGGCCAGCGGCGAGCAAAGAGCACTGGTCGCGCTGCTGACCGAGCAGAATGCGGGTTTAGCGGCGCAGCTCTCATCCAGCCAGCGTCATATGAAAAGACTGACAGTCATCACGGGCGTGTTTTTCGGATCGATGCTGCTATATGCGGGGTATGACATCTGGCGAAAATTGCTCTGATTGAGCAGGCCGCAATACACTCGGGTGATAAAATGTATCAGGGTTATAATCGGCCCGTGGTACCTAAGCCATTGCGCCGGCGAATCTTAGTTCGAATCGTCAAGCGCTGGCTAATTCTGCAGACCGACTGCTATGGCCAGGTCTTCGGGCACAAGTGTGCAGGTCTTCTCTTTGCAGGGCGATAGTAGTCACATATTTTTTAGAATAAATTTTGGTTGGTCTCGTACTCATTGTGGCATTGCATAATGGAATTGAGATCGGACTCTCAAAAATCAAAGACTTTTTAGATTGGGGAAGAGTGAGTGAATAAAAATACAGGGGAAGCAAATGAATGCGACGAAGAAAAATATAGTGATAAGTTTGCGACCATATGTTTAGAGCATTCCCATGCCGAAGTCATGGCTTACTATAAGGCTGGGGCGCCCCCGCAAGAGCCGGACTGGGCGTCCCTAAAATATTCCGTCGAATCAGGTGAGATCCATCTAGGTTTCGATGCGTCAAATACGCTTTCTGTACGGCAGCACTTGCTGGGCAAGTTGAGAAAAGGTGAAGGCGATATTGAGGGGCTAACATTCTTTCGCGACAAGACAGAGCGTTTTATACGCGATAATTGGTCGGCTTTCGAAGCCAAGCTATCTGACGAGGCATTCTCTCGATTTTGTAAATGTGATAGTGAGTTTCTTAGTTTCTCAGTACTGCTCAAAGACTGGCCATTATTGATTAGCAGTTCTGATCTTCGTAGTCGGGCTGTATCTTACTATCTTAACAGTAACTCCAGCGGAACGCTACAGTTACAGGGGTTGTCCCTGCTGAATGGCGACAGCGGAGTGATGCGTCAGATCTTAATTAAAACAATGACCATTGGTGGGCGCGAGCAACAAGCCAAGAACAATTTGCGGAGTTTTGCGAATCTGGCATATAAGTGGGATCCATGTTGCCCAAGAGCGCAGTTTTTTCGCCTTCTCTGGGCGGAAGAACAAAATGTTAACTCGGCATTACCAATAGACGTAATCTCGACCTGGGAGAAACTTGAGTTTATCCCGTTCGAGCCACACGGCCCCAGGGTCAAGACCAGATTGAACACGCTCTCTGCAGAGTCAGAGGCCGCCTGGCGTCGGCAGCTGAGAGACGCTGTTGGTAATAACCGTTCGTTGAAAATGGCAGTTACCGAGGTGCTTTTCTGGTTCGGTCGCCCGGATCATGATCGCTCGATTATTTTTGCAATACTTGAGATCTGGGGGGGGCAAGTGGGGGAGGCTCTGTCCGAGATGGCAAGCCACCCTGATTCACTGGTGAGGATACGTGCCGAAGCTGTTCGCGGTTTGATCGAGCAAGCCCCTGACGCCGCTCAGCTATTGTTACAGGCCCAATCCGCCCGACTGAATCTATCGACATCATCAAACTGCGGTGCACCTCCGAGAACTTGGCTGGCTGACGCAACGATCGAGCGCCTCATTGAGGCTGAGTTTGAAGCGTGCGCTGCTAGCTATAGCCACTGGGTCCCCAAGACCGGGGGGAGCGGAGAAGAGACCCATGTAGCTATGCTTTTTGAAAAGCTTGCAGCAACATTCAACAGCATAAACGAGCAAATTTCTTTGCTAGCCAGTCAACGAAAACAAAATGAATATCTTGAGTTCGAACTGAGCTATCGAATAGTTGGTAAATTTGAAGAGGGTAGTCCGCATTTAAGTGCGCGACGATTTTCAACGGACGTATGTCTTGTTTTTGAAGCCCATGACGTTGGCAGCCAATCATTCACTCGTCGTGCTTCGTTCATTCAAGCGAAGCGCCTGCACGGAGGGCATCTGGCTGGCCGAACTGGTTCTTACCCCGTCGACTTGTCACAACTTCAGGATCTGATCCTGCAAACGCAGTCCAGCTACCTGCTACTTTTAGGTCCGTGTGCAGTAGCCCCTATGCCCGTGATTCCGGTGCAGTTGTACTTGGATCTTATTAATCGTGGGGAGTCTCCTACAGGTATCAGCCCTGTCTTCGCATCGAACATTGGCAAAAGTCTGGCGAGTTGGCTGCTTTATGACGTGATTGGGTTGTGGAGCGGTGATCCAGATCCGCAGCTGGTTAGCAAAGCTATGGGGCGCGTGGGTAGTGAACCTTATATTCTTGTGAAGCTAACCGCGAGAAACATTAAAATAACTACTTAAGTAATATGCAGGAAAGGCAAGCTCAGTCAATAAGCCAAGGAGAGGTCGACGAGGGATGAGCAGCCAATAGCTTTGTCGGCTTCATGCACCGTTTGTAAAGTATTGAGTTTTGCTCACCTGCAAGAGCTTCACCCTTGATTCGCGATAAAAGATGCGCCCCTACAATGCTTGGTCGTACCGAAAGCTTTCCGCTTGCAACCTTTGTCATTCGCAACTTATCCCTGCTCTGTGGGCCTTTGGGAGTGGTAGCTGCGTTGAACTGTTCGGTAAGGATTGCACGACGCAGCCCCGCACATCCAGATTCGGAGTCAGCAGTTTTCGCTCGAAATATCCTCGCCTTAGGCTTTGACGGATTGCAACAACGTTGCTCCGTTCACCCTCCTGCTTGGAAAGCGAGGCCTACCGTGGCCACCGTGTTCTCGGTATGCATGACTGCGAATTTTAACCCTTATCCCCCCCAAGATAAGCAACCCGAGAATAGCAATTCTGGGCTTCTCCGGACGCACGCTGCCATCGTGGTCTTGGCGCTCTGAGTGCCCATCATCGCCGTTCCATTCTGGTAGCGGGTCGCGGAGCCATCGATGCAGGCAGTGAGAATGGCCAGGTAGTCGACACCAAATTGAGCGGCGGCCTCAGGGGGAGGGGCGCAATCTGCGGGCGTCCAGGCCTAGCGCATACGCAAATAGACGAACCAGTGGCCAAGCGCGCTCTGGCAGCTATCAAACGCATTCGCTGTTTGCCGAATCAACACTTCTGCAGTCCCTTTGCTAGGCATTCCAGAGCCCGTGGCGGTGGAAGCGTGCTAATCGAAAAATGTATATTATTTAATACGTTGAACGTATTTTTAATAAGGAAATCGACCAATATAGTCGGATAAGATTTAATTATCAGACCTAAATGGTTGGAGGCTAGGGCATGGCAGTGGGCGTACCAGAAAACGACGTGTTTGCCGCCGCGGACGCGGTCCTCGCCCGCGGCGAGAGGCCGACGGTGGAGCGGGTACGCCTTGAGCTGGGGCGCGGCAGTCCGGCCCGGGTCGGTACCTTGCTGGATCAATGGTGGGAGCAACTGGCCGCCCGGCTGCGCGGCGAGGCGCGCCTGCCGGGCCTGCCGGCAGAAGTAGCGCAGGCCTTCAGGGCGATTTGGCAGCAAGCCACTACCCTGGCCCAGGGCGTGGCGGAGCAGGCACTATCCTCCCAACGGCAAGTGCTGAACGAAGAGCGCGAAGCGGTGGGGGCGCTGGAAGCCCGTGCCCGGCTGGACGTAGCGCAGGCGCGCCAGCAGGCATCTGAGGCCGCTAGCACGGCAAAGCGTGGAGAGCCGCCTGGCCGGCCTGGAGCAACTGTTAGCCGAGCGCCAGGCACAAATCGATGACCTGCGTGCGCAGCGCGACGAACTTCAGGCGCAGCGTGACGAATCTCACGCTGACGTGGCCAAGGTGCGTCAGCTACTGGACGAAAGCCGTGAACAGGCCGAGCAGGCTCGTGAGGCACAACAGCTCTACACCCGTGATGTCGAGGATCGAGCTTATCGTGAAATCGATCGGGCTCGCGAGGATAGTAAAGGGCTGGCCATCCAGCTCAAGGATGCCAATGCCCGCATGCTCACCTTGCAACAGTCGCTACAAGCTGAGCAGCGCCAGCTGGCTGAAGCGCGTGAGCAGCGTGCAACTGCGGAGGCACAGAATGAGGCGCTGAATCAGAATCTCAGTCAGATGCACCAAGCCGCTGCGAAAGCGGAGGCGCATAGCCACGCCCTGCAACACAGCCTCCAACAAATGCAGACTCTGCTCGCCGAGACTCAGTACAGCGCCGTGGCACAGCAGTCGCGTGCCGATACCCTGGAGGCACAACTCGAGCAACTTCAAGAGGCACTTAAGAAGAAGCCTCAACGCAGCCGCCCCTGATATGCCACGCGGCCCCCGCGCCTGACTACACCGAACTCTCCATAGCCTCGATTGCCGGAAAGCCGCCCCATGAACCATGATGACTTGAAGTTCGCCGATGACCGTCCAATTCTATTGAAGAAATATGACCTCCTCGATCGCGCCGGGTTTGCCCAGCGGCTGGCACTGGCGATTAGCTCGTGGAAAAATCAGGAAAGCTTGGTGATCAGCCTGACGGGGGGCTGGGGTAGTGGCAAGAGTTCGATCAAAAATATGACTCTGGAGCAGCTCGAAGCAGACCAGAGCTGCCAGGTGATCGAATTCAATCCTTGGCAGTGGGCTAGCCAAGAGAAATTGAGCAGCGCGTTCTTCGAAGAAATCTCCCGTGTCGTACAGCGCCAGGATGCCGGCGGTAACGACAAAAAGCTTGCCAAGCTGTTGCGTCATTATGGCCGGTACTTGAATGCCGGCGCCGGCGTACTCAGCACGACTGCTAAATGGACGCCGGTGTTGCTCGGTTCGGCGCTGGTGACTACCGCGCTGGCCAGTGTGGCCGAAGGCGACGCGGCAAAGGTGACAATATGGCTCCTCAGCGCCGCTAGCTGGCTCGGAACCCTTGCACCGCAGGTAAAAAAGCTCGCCGGGACGATGACCAATCACTCCAAACGTCTCGATCAGCAAGCAAAGGACAATGAACTGACCCTCGGAGAAATTCGCACTGAGCTGCAGAAACTCTTGAGCGCGCGTACTAAGCCGCTGTTGATCGTGCTGGATGATCTGGATCGGTTGTCGGCCGATCAAATGAAGGCGATATTTCAGCTAATTAAGGCGCACATGGATTTCGCCAATGTCGTGTTCCTGCTGCTGTTCCAGCGCGATACGGTCGAGCAAGGACTGAACCAGGTCGGCTTCAAGGGGGCGGATTACCTGGAGAAGATCATCCAAGCCCCTCTCAGCGTACCGGCCATTGGAAACAGTCAGCTACAGACGATCTTGTTTAGCCGATTGGACGCTATCTTGACCGACGAACCGCAACTGCAGGAGCGCTTCGACAAAGAGTACTGGGAGCAGATGTTCGAGCGCGGGATGCGACCGTTCTTTCGCAATTTACGTCACGTTTACCGGTACACCTCGACCTTGGCTTTTCACTGTCGCCTGCTGCGCGGCACCGAAGTGGCAGAGGTCAATGCGGTCGATCTGTTTGCGTTGGAATGCCTACGAGTGTTTGCCCCGGAGACTTACGCTGAGCTACCACGGTACAAAGCGTTGTTGACTGACAGCGAGCCGTACGCCCGGAAGGATCAGCCACAACAAGCGCGCGTAAACCAAATAATCGATCAGCTGGTCAACCTGGCACCTTCTCCTCATCAATCTGCCATACGGCAATTGCTTCAAGCGATGTTCCCCACGCTGGAGTGGGCATTGACCAACACCTTCTACGATCAAACAGACCAACTGCGCTGGTTGGCCCGCTCACGGGTGTGCTGCGATGAGGTGTTCGACCGCTATTTCGAGCTCTCAATTCCTCTGGCGGACATCCCCAATTCGTTGCTACACGAACTTGGCAGACGCATTACCGATCCGGTGGCCTTTACCGCACTGCTGATCGGTCATGAAGAGGAGCGTCAGGCGGAAATCCTGCAGCGACTTCTCGGCCTAGTGGACGAGTTCCCCCTCGATCAGTCGCTCGCGGTGGTGCAGACTTTGCTGCGCGCCGGCGATCATGTTGGACGGCGCATGTCCTTCACCAACTGGTCGCCGCGTCTGCAGGTCACCCGTCTGCTGAGGCTGTTCCTTGAACGGCATCAACTGGAGCGCACCCGCAGTCAATTGGTCATCGAGGCCTTCGCCGCGGGACCAGGCCTGGTCGTCATGGATCAGTTGCTGGGAGGGGAGGTTGGACTGCGCCGCAAGGGTGATGTCGGCTATTTCGATGATGCCGGATTTGAGCAGTTAAAAACCCTCTATGTCGAAGCGCTGCAACAGTTAGCAGAACGTGACCCGGATGCGTTCCTGGCTGATGAGAACCTTGCCTCCTATCTCATCGACTTGAACCGTTACAGTGTCGGTGGTGATGGCGGACGTCGCTGGGTCAAGTCCCACGTCACCACGCAAGCCCGCTTCCTCCTCTTTGCACGAGGACACGTCAATTTCCGGACCTCACACAGTGGTGGTCGCTCAACCCGCACCGACTACATCTCATCAACCGCATTGGAACAGATGATGGGATTGGCGCGCTGCGCTGAGTGGCTTGATCACCTCGACGTCGGCGCAATGAATAATTGTGAGCTGGAGACGCTTAGGCTGCTTGAAGATGCTTTGGCCCGACACGCCCGGGGAGAGGCAGAGTCTTGGAGTGACTGATCCTCGCGGATCATCGCGTTAACCAACCGGGCCGTGCACTGCATACGTGTCCGCGCTAATAGACAGCAGCTAACTACGTCACTGAAGTTAGCAGTCACATTGCGGGGTAAACGGCAGTAGACCGCCTAACGGACCAAAGGCGTACCGCGCCAGCAGCATCGTCCAGAGTATTCGGTTTGCGCTCTTGCCTAGGCGAACCGGACTTCAGGCAATGGATCCTCCTTGGCTTCGACCATGACGCGAGCGAGCTCTCCGCAGGGTTCGGTACGGTGTGCGCTGAGGCTGCGAGCCAGCTGCACACACTTGGTCCTGACAATCGAAATGGTAGCGGCCTCATGCCCGAGGTCGCCGGTCGCTTCATATCGGGTGCAATCAAACACCACTGGCAGTGTGTCGATCAATGACCCGGATTCCTCTGCGGAGAGCCAACCGCGCTCAAGCAACGTACGCAATGACTCGATGATCTCCGGCAGTGCGCTCAGGCGCTGCGGGCCAAAAAGCATGACAAGCAAGCTCACCAGCCGGCGGGTGATGGGGCTGTCGACTCGCGTGCGCCATTCGCGGATTGCATAAGCGGCATAGCTTACGAACTTGGCATCTTGGTGCTGCAGCGCATGTCGCAAAGTCTTCTCGACAAGGGAGGCAACAGGATCTGTGTCGGCGAAATAGATGTACGCGACCAATGCTCCGGGTGCTTGGACTTCTCGGTAAAATAGGTCGAGCTGGGCGAACATCGCCTCGCTGGACAGGCCTCCCAGGTGAGGCGCCACAACTAGGCCCAACGCTTTACTGATCAGTATGCCTTTCCTTTGCTCGCCACCGTGCGAGAACGCCATTTCCAGCTGGCTTTGCGCTTTCGGCCGCCAGCGTGTCATCAGCTCGAAGTAACGTCGGGCCTGCTCGGCGCTGGGCCTGATATCCGCGCTGACAGAGCCCACCGAGTTGATCAAATCTTCCAACAATTCCTCTTCGAACAGACCCTCAGCACCTGCCTCAAACAGCTTAACACTCAAGCTATCTTTGAGGTTCTCTGGCTGATGGCTCGGAAGTTTGAGCAAGGCATGAGCGAACAATCGGTTGGCGCCCTGCAGGAGGGGATTGGCGGGGTCACTGCCCCACACTTGCTGGAGCAAACTATCGCGTTCTGACGGCGTAAGGTAGTTCGCATCCAGCAACGGGATCAGTCTGATCAAGGCTGCGCCGGTGTCCTTAATATCGGCGTTCACCGACTGAATGATCTGTGCGATCCGCCGATCGATGACAGGGTTCGCCAGGCGCTCTCCGGGTTTTTCAATCACCGGATTCGGCCAGTCGTTGTTAGCACTGAGACCGATCTCGTGCGCCAATGGCACCTCGAGTGCGTACTGCACCAAGTCGGCCTGTTCATTCTCAGGGACACTTTCTAGCGAATACCGCAACAAGTGGCCCAGGGCGTCCTTCAGCCAAAGATGGTGCAGGGCGGGTTGCTTACTGAGTTCGGTCGCCAATATGAATAACTGTCGGGAGCGGTCAGGAGGCAGTCGGACGCTAATGCGCGCCAGGATTTCGATGAATACACGCAGGTTGGGTAGTGCAGCGTGCCGGCCTGGGCCAACTCGCTCGGCGGCTCTTGCTTTCCAGTAATTGATCGCACGCACGCACTGATCGGCGAGTTGCTCGACCTGCGAGTACGCAAAGCGCGCGACTCGCAGTCTGCTGAATGTTTTCTTGATGATTTCAGCGGTCTCTGTGCTCGCACCCCGCACAGCAAGCGAGAAGCTGTAGAGCCCGTCCACGCCGTCCAGGTCGACCAACTTTTCCGCCTGGCGACAAAACAAGTTTGTCTGTTGCCAGCGCAGTGGAATGCCTACCGTGTCCAACAGCCCTGTCATAACGATCAGGGGATGTAAACCGGAGGTGAAAGTCACGCTGCTGGATCCGTCGCGATAGCTGCCAGGGGCAAAGTTGGGTACTACTGCGTTGTCTTTGCGCTGCCGATCGAGTGCATTATCGATACTGACCCTCAGGTCATCGAGGATCGCCCAGGGATCGCAACGATGCTCTCGATAGAGGGAAGGGAAGGGCAACGCCTGTCCTGCGAGGTCCAGCACATGATAAAGCCAATGGGCCCAGGCGAGTCGAGAAAGCAGGAACAGTGATCGCCGGTTTTGGTGATGAAGTACGAGAAGCTCGCGATAGGCCTGCGCGACTAGCAGGCTTGCTTCATTGAGCGTGCCGAGTTCCACCAGCAGCGAGGCTTTGCGCAGCTTCCACCAGGGTTCGTCGATGGAAATCCGGTCACATTGCACCTGCAGTGCTTCATAGTCGAACGCATCCCGTGCTTGGATGGCCCGGTAGTAGGCGATCTCGTTCGCCGCGTCGGACCAGTGTTTGGTATTGGACTCAATGAAATGCTCCACGCGACTCCATGAGTCGGAAATAACATCGGCCCAGCGCTGATTTTTCAGCAGCAACACCGCGCCCTCCAGCCGCTCTCGTTTGGAAAGCGGGCTTTGCTCGTCGAGCACGGTGTCCAGCAGCAGTTGAGAAAACTCAGCATCGAGCGGATCGTGTGCCAGGTATCCGCGCCAGATACGCTCGTAGATCAGGCGGGCGCGCAGCTGCTTCGGCAGTTGCCGCAGATTACTGGCTGAGAAAGCATGGAAAGTGGCTTGTTCAAGGACGCGGTCTTGAAGATGGGACGGCAAGACTAACCACCCTGGGTAGCTGCTTCGGTCCGCTTGTAAGGTTGCAAGGCTGTCTTCGAACCACTTGTAATTCTGTTCCCGCAGGAACGCATCGATGTGCTTGTTCTGTTGGAGTGGCTGGTTGAGATAAGTCGGTGACCAAGCGCTCTCGGCCTTCGGCTCGAGGCTAACAAGGGCCTGGAGAAATAGCTTGGTGGCCTCCCGATGAGCAAGTTCTGGATCATCATAATCGGCGACCAGCGGTGCCAAATCGATGGGAGCGATATTGATCGATTCGAGGTATTTCCGCTTGGCCGCGTTGAGCCCAAGTGCGCCCACCAGGTAGATACGACGCGCATGTCCAGCCAGGTGATCGCGGACCCAGCCCGCCCAGGCAAGGAAATTAGGATCTTCGCCGGAGAAACCCAATAAACACAGTTCGTTTTCAATGAACACTTGCCGGGCGTAGTTGACGAAAGCGGCATACCGAGCGGGATACCTCCGGTAATCTTCCTGGGTAAATACCAGATGGTTATCGAGCACGATGGTGCCGTGCAGTTTGACGATGCGCGGAGACCTGGCGCTTGCCAAGTCCTCCTGTTTGCGCACCACGTGGTAAACCCTCTCCGGTAACGCCGCTGCAGCGCGCTCCAACAGTGTGTCCCAATTGGTTGTCAACACTTCCGACCACGGCAGCCGCAACAAGTCGTCATGCAGGGCGCTAGGTTGAAATGCCTGGTCATTGACGGCCGTCTTCAGGCTGTCATGCATCGACTGAGGGCCAAAGAACGCTTGATACTCCTCCGCCAGGCGTAGCAGGTCGGAGCTCGAAGAGCCCAATTCCTCGCCCATTCGCTTGCAGAGCTCGAACCACAAGGGCATTTTTTGCGCTGGATTACCGCTGATGGCGGCGCTCCGGCTAAAGCCCGCTCCGACCATGATGGCAGCGCCGTGGAATGTCCCGTCTTGTTGCCACAACGCCGCAGCCAGTTTCTTAAGCGCGGCGAAATCTGCCAATTGGTTTACATCCACGTTCATTGCACCTCGTGCCATTGTTCCCAGCGGGCCAAGTTTTCTGCCTGCTGCCGTGCCGGATATTGTGTGTGGCTACGTGAGACCATTCGGCAGCACGTCAACGTCATCAGCCACCGCAGCGCTCATGCTTGTGGCAGCCTCACCCTGCGGCGTCCGCAGGCATTGTGCCACCGTCGACCCTTGGATCCAATCCGCTCAGCAATAGCATTTATGCCTTGCCGTGAAAGTTCAGCTGCGGCGTTGGCAATGGGGCGGTTGGGAGCAAGGCATGCGGCGGTGCTCGAAATACGAGACCGCTATCGCTGCGCACGAACAGGTCAGTGAATGCTCGGTAGTTATAGGCTGAAGCGCAGGTCAAAGCCGCTCGACCCTTTACATTGACGTCACTTCTGGCAACGACGTTTCCCGTCGAAGCTCATGGTAGCGAGTGAGCTGCCACAATCGATGGGAGTAGCGTTGTGAACGTAGTGGGTGCTGCAACGGGAGGGGTGGCGTTAAGTGAGCTGGACGTACAGACCCTGGATTTGGTGAAGGCGGCGCTGGGGTGGTGGTACTGGCTTGCAGCGCTACTTCAGCAGTAAGCAGAACAGCTGCTTGCAGGTCAGGACTTCTTGTTTTTATCCCTCAAAAGAGGGAGGATAACCGGAAGCGCGTCCCTGGAGGAAGTTGGCATGCATGTTTGTCAGGTTTACGAAGGTGTTGTCGAAGTGGCTGACCGTCTCGGCCAGTTGCGCATGCCAGCCGAGGCGATCGCCGAAGCTGTCTATCAAGGCCACTTGCACCGGGTCAGGCTGACCCCCAATCACCCCGGGATTTTCCCGGGTATGGAAATGTGGGGCTGGATAGTGAGCTCGCTGCGTGATCAGTTGCGCCCGTTCGGTTGGATGGCCCACGAAAATGCCAATTACCCGCTGACCGTGCACCCGGATCTTCTGCTTGCCCTCACCGTCGCCTCGGCTGACGCTGGGGTAGGGAATTCGTCGTGCACACCCACCAACCGTTCCAAAAAGGGCAAGAGCACCGTCGATGCGGTCCAGCAGAACCGCCAATTGGACATGTTTGCCGAGTTGCTCCCGCAATTGAGCAGCCCCCACGGGGCTGACGGACACGAAACCTGGATTCTGCTACATCACACGGACACGGTAAAAAATGAAATTCGCCTGGAGCTGTCCCGTCCAGCGAGTATTGGCCGTGGCGGGAAAATTACTGCCTGGTTTGAACGCATCCTATTGTCTCCCATTGACCTGAATGATGATTTCACTGCCCTCTCGACGCCGAGCGGTGCTGACATCGAAATTGACATCCGCCGTAAGAACGCCTGATTTTCTGTATGTTTAACTCCCTGCGGTTTGCGCTAGCCAGACGGCGGCGCGGTATGAAAAAACGGGAGCTCGCATCCCGTATCGGTGTGACCGAGCGCTCTGTATCGAGCTATGAAAGTGGCACACAAGAACCTGAAGCAGCCACGATGACGCGGATTGCCCAGGCACTGGGTTTCCCTGAAGCGTTCTTTTTCGGCGACGATCCGGAAATACCCACGCCTGACGTGGCCAGCTTTCGCTCGCTGTCGAAAATGTCAGCCGGCCTGCGTGACAGTGCGTTAGGCGCCGGTGCGATTGCGCTTCTTCTCAACGAATGGCTGGAATCACGCTTCGATCTTCCTCCGATAAATGTGCCTGACTTGGGCAGCGAACGTGCTGCACAGACTTCCGTGGATGGAGTGGCGGGTCCCGATCAAACCCCGGAAGTCGCTGCTGAAATGTTGCGGGCACACTGGCAGATCGGTGAGCAACCAATTAAAAATCTCATTCTGTTACTGGAATCGAAAGGCGTTCGGGTCTACTCCCTGGCCATCGACGCCAAGGAAGTTGACGCATTCTCCATGTGGAGTGGGGGGCGCCCGTTCATGTTCCTCAACACCTATAAGTCAGCGGAACGATGCCGGTTTGATGCGGCGCATGAATTGGGCCATCTGGTTATGCACCAGCACGCCCATCCCCAGGGCCCCGATTTGGAGCGCGAAGCTAACGCATTCGCGTCGGCATTTCTGATGCCGCGCGCTAGCGTACTGGCAAGTGCACCGCGCTCGATCACCTTGAACAGCTTGATCAAGTTCAAGCGGGTCTGGGCCGTCTCGGTTGCCGCATTGAACTATCGCTTGCACAGCCTTGGCCTCAGCTCGGATTGGACCTATCGAACCTTGTGCATTCAGATTGCCCAGGAAGGCTACCGCACCAATGAGCCGCAGCCGATGCAACATGAGCGCTCGGTGGTTTTGGAAAAGATTTTCGCGGCGTTACGGGCCGAAGGGCTGAGCAAATCGGCGGTGGCCGCGCAGCTGGCCATTCCGCCTGAGGAGATCAACGAGTTGACCTTTGGCCTGATGCTGAATGTCTTGAAGGGGCAGGGCGGGGATGCCGACATCTCGCGCCCGACTTCCGCGGCTCACTTGCGTCTAGTCAAAGGATAAGCGCTCCGGTCGCTAGGCAATGCCCCCCTGGATCGAATACCCCGGCAGCGGTGGCTGCTGCTGGGTGTCCAGCCAGTAAGAAGAGCTGAGCCCCCGTTTGGCAACTATTAAAGGATTCAGTCGCAATGGATTATGTCGCCGCGTTCCCCCTCCCCGAACACCTGCTGCCTAAGCGTTTACACGAGCTTCTTCTGCCCATCGGCACCGACCCGAACTGCGTGTCGAGGTCACCTGCTTCACGGAAAATGAAGGGCTTGGCATCTCCGACGAGGCGGTGTACATGGTCATGGCTGTAGTCCCGGACAATGGCCAACCGGTGCCGAGCCTGCACACCGAACAGGGTCAGGTGGCGTTCTCGACCCCGGATCTGGGCGAGAAGGGTAGCGTGAGCCGGTATTTGCCCAGTGTGAGCGGGCACGACTACATCGTGGCCTCTTGGGGCAACAGCGCCTTTTACACCTACAACCTTGCGGAAAAGGTATGGATGGCACTCGGTCTGACCCCGCGCTGTTTCGGTAATGAACAGCAGCGAATAGCCTACGATGACTTGGGCGTACCTGAATTCAATGTGGCCGAAGGTGAGATTTCCGCCCAGTACTATTTCAAGGCCTCGCGCCATGTGCGATGGCACATGTCCAATGACTATCTGCGCCGTTACCTCTGGCTGCGCGGAGGGCGAGGTGTCCGTCAGTTCTATTACAAGGCGCGGCTTGAAGCGGGCGCGGAATTGCGCGCCTGGATGAATGGCCGAGCTTTTGTTGAGCTGGGGAGCGCAGGCACCTGGTTGGACGGCGATATTCGGGTGGACAATGGCGGGTTGCTGCTCCAGGTTTGGGCCACCGTGGAAGCGGTGTCGTGCCAGCTTTCGCCACAGCAGTCCGCGGAAGGCCTGCTCTGGCCTGGTGTCCAAGAGCCTGTTACACATGCCCGCGCCAATGACATCTTCAATGCAGTTACCCTCTATCTGGATGACCGATTCCTCGAACGGTATGAACAGAGCCATTTTTACGACACGACTCCAGTCAACCTCCATGGCTTCTGGCACTGTAGTCCGTCCTACCTTGGCCAGTGGGCTTTCAGCGGATGCGAACGCGTCGGCCGCAATTTGATCAAGGTGCAACTTCGAGAGCTGTACAAAGGACTGCCAGATCGAGAAATTTTGCATGCCCATGCTCATGTAGTGCCGCCGCATCAGATCGGTGATCATGACCTTGGGGCTGAGCACGTCGTCGCTAAGGTCGACCGGCTGTTGGTGCAGTTGCTGAACCTCGCCGATAATCTGTCCGCACTGGCTGGCCATCTGGGCATTGCTAAGCCTGCGGAAGAACTCATCGGTTTGCGGCGCAGCGATATCAAAGACAATGGCTGGCTGCATTACCCCCAGTTGGCCAAGCTCGCGCAGGTTGCCCCGTTGGCCTTGACGCAACAGGCGTTCCTAGCGCGTTGCAAATCCATCCACGAGCTGTGTCAACGGCTTCCCGATGGTGTTCTCAAGCAGCTTTTGCATGCGGCAGGTGTACCCCGCGCCAAGATCGTGCAGCGAGGCAGTTTGAAGCTGCTACAAACGCTGCTGAATATCCTGCAACGCCTCGATGCAGAAGAGGAGGCGATTGATGCGTTTTCTCGCGTTGAATGCCCCGAAGGCTGGGATAATCGCAACCCTGACCTCGCCATGCTCTTCGTCGCAAACGATCTGCGTATAGCAGATGCTCACGATGCGGTAGGCGCGTCGCTGCAGCGTCTTCAGGATCAAGGGTTCGACAATGCATCTTTGCATCAAGGTTACGGACGAGCCCTCGACTTCGTATTGGACGGCGTTATCAATTCCTTCGCTGCGCTCAACTTGCCCCTGGGTCGAATCCTTGCAAGGCGATGAGGGCTCAGTCCTCGCTATTTGTCGCGCTACTTATGTGAGCTGAACCAATCATCAGGCTTCGCAAGCGGTTACCAGTAAGCGGCTGGTGAACACGTCTTCCATTTTGATGAGGGCATCGCGTGGTCTGACCGTCATCTCGCATTGGCCGACGCGAAATCCTTGATTACACTGAAAAAGGTTTCAAGAGAGCGGGAGATAAACTTGTCTCTGTGATAAATCGCGTGCAACTGCCGTTTGTGCTCAGGAATCATGTGGTTCAACGTGATCAGGCTCCCCTCGGCGATGAGATCTCCAACCACCCAATAGGAAAGGCAACTGATTCCGACGCCAGCCGAGACCATCCGCTTGATAGCTTCTGAACTGCCAATCTGCCGGGCATTGCGCCAGGCACCCAGGTGTGGAAAAAGCCAGCGCTGAACCTCTTCAGCCGTACCCGATCCCTCTTCGCGTACCAGCCAGCGCGCTTCTTGCAGGTCACTAAGCGAAAGCCGCCCCTTGTGTGCCAGAGGGTCATCCGCCGCTGCGACAATGATCAACTCGTCCTCACACCAGGGCTGCACGGCCAGAGTGGGCTGATGGCTCGGCCCCTCGACCAGGCCAACGTCAATTGACAATTGTGCCGCCTGCCGGGCGATCTCTGCGCTGTTGCCCAGGATGACATCGATCTGTGTCCCGCCGGCACGCTCGGCCATGTGTTGCATCAGCAGCGGCATGATGTAGTTGCCAATCGTCGTGCTGCAACCTACCCGCAGCCGCGCGACCACGTCAGTCCGAAAACCACCCTCGATCTCCAGTGCAGCCTCCAGCAGGCGGATAGCCTTGGGCAATAGTGCCTGGCCGTTTTCGTTGAGCACCAGGCGTTTGCCGACGCGGTCGAAGAGTCGAATATCCAATGCGCCTTCGAGTTCTTGGAGTGCTGCGCTGGTGGCTGACTGCGAAAGAGCGAGGGTTGCGCTGGCTTGGGTGGTTGAACCCAGCTGGGCGATAGCGCGGAAGATGTGGAGTTGCCGAAGTGTGAGCTTCACTTTCTTACCTTGAAAATAGGTATGCCATATTCAAAATATCCGTTTTTCCAGATAGATGCATGCCGCTATTCTGAACCTGTTGCCGCATCGCAATCATTCGGAGGTTTTATGCGCGAGATCAGCCTAATCAAGGTCATGCAGGGCGGCCAGCCGCTCTCGGCGCTTTCCAATCCCAAGGAAGCGATTCGACAGTTCACGCCTAACTGGTTTGCCGCAACGATGGGCACCGGCATTCTGGCCTTGGCCCTGGGGCAGTTGCCGGGTCACAGTGTGCTGCTTACAGGTATTGGGGAGGCCCTTTGGCTGTTCAATATCCTGCTGTTTACCGTCTTTACCCTGATGTACGCCGCCCGCTGGGTGTTCTTCTTCGATGAGGCCAAACAGATCTTTGGGCATTCCACGGTTTCGATGTTTTTCGGCACGATACCGATGGGCCTGGCAACTATCATCAACGGCTTGGTTCAGTACGGCCTGCCGAACTGGGGAGACGGTGTGATCCCCTTGGCCCATGCGCTCTGGTGGCTGGACGTCGCCATGGCACTGGCGTGTGGGGTGCTGATCCCGTTCATGATGTTTACCCGGCAGGAGCACAGCATCGATCAGATGACTGCTGTATGGCTGCTTCCTGTGGTAGCGGCGGAAGTGGCAGCGGCGAGCGGCGGTACCATCGCACCGCATCTGGCTGATATCAGTGCTCAGTTCACGATGCTGATCACCAGCTACGTCTTGTGGGCCTACTCGGTTCCAGTTGCTTTAAGCATACTGGTTATTCTGGTACTGCGTCTGGCACTTCATAAATTGCCCCATGAGAGCATGGCGGCGTCGTCTTGGTTATCGCTGGGGCCAATTGGCACGGGCGCTCTGGGCATGTTGGTCATTGGTAACGATGCACCGGCAATCTTCGCTGCCCACGGCATGTCAGGCGTCGGCGTGGTGGCCGGGGGTATCGGGGTAGTATCGGGTGTCCTGTTCTGGGGCTTGGGCTTGTGGTGGATGCTGTTGGCGCTGTTGATCACCGCGCGTTATGCCAAGGGCGGCATACCCTTCAATCTTGGCTGGTGGGGCTTCACATTCCCGCTGGGGGTATATGCGGTGACCACGCTGAAGCTCGGCGCGACGCTGAACTTGGCCTTTTTTGATGTGCTGGGCATTATCCTGGTGATGATGTTGGCCATCATGTGGCTGGTGGTTGCGACCAAAACCGCTGCCGGTGCATACCGTGGCAATCTATTTGTATCGCCTTGTATCGCGTCGCTGAACGCCAAACGCGCCAGTCGCTAACGATCAGACACTCGCCACGTTCACCGCCCGGGCTAGCGTGGCGACAATGTCTTTAGCGACATCAGGATGCTGACACACCGAAAGCGGGCTTGGGTGCGGCATGGCGAACAGCCTGACCTCGGGGCGATGATGCTCGATTTCGGGTGCAGCTCTTTGAGCCACGCGTCCAGCCAAGACCACGACGCGCAGGCACGGGAGCAGATCCATTACCTCTTTCAGCAGTGTGACGCCCTCTGCGATTTTCGAGCGGGTGATCGCTTCGGCAGGACTGTCCAGCTCCGGCAGCCACGGATAAATATTCCACAAAATGGTCTGCTCGCGCGCGAGGCACGCCTGTTCAAGGAAGCGCTTCAGGTTGCGCTGGGAGGGCCCTGTGTTGTCGCGGGAAACGAAGCGTGGCCACGAGCAATCCCTGGCCGGAGATTCCAGCAATATCAGAACAGACGCATCGACCCCACCATCCAGCGGATCAAAGTACGGCAGTCGTCTAGCTCCCAGGCTCCGGGCGTCTACCCACTTGTTCAGAATACCAGCAGGCTGGGAGTACAGACGATGTCTGCGGGTATCTTGAATATTCATCTAGTCTCTAGCCATCGAGGGGAAACCGTGCTCGCGTCAACGATTGCAAAGCACTATTTACGTGACAATCGCGCGAGTGATATGTTGCTTCCAAGGAGATGGCATTCCTCCTCACAACCGCCCCGTGCTGATGATGCCTACGTGAACCCTGGACAGGGTGCGTAGGTGTGCCCCCTGTCCGCAAATCTAGGACAGGAAATTGACTCAAAATTTCGTATTAACTCTCTATCGCAATCTGCGGTTATCAGCACCTCCTCGGCCCTACCAGCTTCGAGGAGATTTGCAGTCATGCTGAAATCACTCTTTGTCATCGCCATCGGCGCATCACTTGGTGCCTGGTTGCGCTGGCTCTTGGGTATGAAGCTCAACGCTCTGTTCCCGACTATTCCCCCAGGCACTGTAGTGGCGAACATGGTCGGGGGATACATCATTGGCCTAGCCATCGCGCTCTTGGCCGCATCTCCCTCCTTAAGTCCAGAATGGCGCTTGCTGATAATCACGGGCTTTTGTGGGGGACTTACCACCTTTTCCACCTTTTCAGCCGAAACAGTTGCCCTCATCCAAGAAGGAAGATTGCTGTGGGCGCTCGGCTCAATTTCATTGCACGTCGTAGGTTCGTTAGCGATGACCGCTGCCGGACTACTTTCCTACCAAATGATTGGTACTCGCTGAGGAAATTGAAATGAAAGGCTATATGGTCGTTTTCTTCACCCAACAAAACCGTCGTTATCAAGGAAAGATGCTCGGCGAATGGATCGTCGACATAGCTAAGGAAATGGGGCTGCGCGGTGCCACGCTATGCACCGGAATCGAAGGTTTTGGACACACTGGAAAACTTCACTCATCGCACTTTTTTGAGCTGGCTGATCAACCTACCGAGATTCGCTTGGCAATGACGGAGGAGGAGTCAGAGCTATTATTCAAGCGACTGGACTGTGAGGAAATTTCGGTGTTTTTCACAAAAACGCCAATCGAGATGGGCACACTTGGAAAAGCGCCTTCCAGCTCAGCCCCGTCTACAACTTCGGAGCTATGAACATGAGCTATACGGACATTTCAGCTGGTAAAGCGATTCCCGATGACTTCTTCACCGTTATTGAGATCCCTGCAAACCACTCGCCGATCAAGTACGAGGTGGACAAGCCAAGCGGACAGATCTTCGTTGACCGCTTCCTCAGCACGCCGATGTTCTACCCGGCCAACTACGGGTTCATTCCAAATACACTGAGCGATGACGGCGATCCTCTCGACGTCCTAGTGATTTGTCCTTACCCGGTATCACCTGGCGTTGTCATTCGTAGTCGCCCGGTTGGTGTGATGTACATGACGGACGAAGCTGGAGCGGATGCCAAGGTGATCGCAGTGCCTCATGAAAAACTCAGCTCTATGTACAGCGACGTTAAGGAGTGCTCAGACCTGCCTGCATTACTCCTCGCGCAGATCCAGCACTTCTTCGAAAACTATAAGGCGTTGGAACCGGGTAAGTGGGTAAAGATGGGGCGATGGGGTAGCGCAGATGAGGCTAGGGAAGAAATCCGCAAGTCAGTAGCTGCCTACGTTCCAAAGAGGCTGATGTCTCACTAGAGAATCTGGACTGTTAGAGTGAACCCACTTATGCGGAAGTAGCTCAGTAATCTCACTCGCCCGCTGTGTTGGCAGGCGGGTGAGCACGTCCTTTAGGTACGCATACGGATCATGTCCATTGAGCCGTGCCGTCTGGATCAAGCTCATAATTGCAGCCGCACGTTTACCGCTGCGCAATGAGCCCGCAAAGAGCCAGTTCTTACGCCCAAGAGCCCATGGTCGGATCTGGTTCTCTGCCCAGTTGTTGTCTATGGGTACAGCTCCGTCATCGAGGTAGCGCGACAGCGCTGTCCAGCGTTTCAGGCTGTAATCGAGTGCTTTGCTGATGGCTGAGCCCTCGGGCACAAGATCGCGCTGGGCAATCATCCAGGCATGCAGTTTTTCCATCACAGGGATGGCTTTTTCTTGCCGTATTCGGCGTCGCGCATCCGGCTCAAGATCGCGGACTTCGCTCTCGATTTCGTACAACAACTGGATATAACGCAGGGCCTGCTCAGCCAGCGTGCTTTTGTTCGTGGCGTGCAGTTCAAAGAACTTACGCCGCGCATGGGCCATGCAGCCGATTTCGGTCACGCCAAGTTCGAAACTGGCTTTGTAGCCGCCAAAATCATCACAGACCAGTTTGCCTTTCCAGTCTTGCAGAAAATTGCGAGCATGCTCTCCGGCACGGCTGAGACTGAAGTCGTACACCATCGCTGCCACGTCCGAGAACTGGCTGGTGGCATAGGCCCATACATAGGAACGGTGAGTCTTCTTCGTTCCCGGCATGAGCATCTGCACGGGTGTTTCATCGGCATGAATGACCTGCTGCCCGAGTACCACGTCACGCAGCGCGTCGACCAGTGGCTGCAACTGTACGCCCGTCACGCCCACCCATTGAGCCAGGGTTGAGCGTGGAATCGCCAGGCCAGCTCGACCGAAGATCGACTCCTGACGGTAAAGCGGCAGATGGTCGGCAAACTTGGCGATCATGACGTGGGCGAGCAGGCCCGAAGTCGGGATGCCCTTATCAATGACTTGCGCCGGAACGGGTGCTTGGATCAGCGTTTCGCAGTCGTCACAAACCCATTTGCCACGCACATGACGTTCAACGGTAAACACACCGGGCGTGTAGTCCAGTTTCTCGCTGAAGTCCTCGCCGATGCGCTTGAGGGCGCAGCCGCATGGGCAGTGGGTATTTTCTGGCTCGTGATGGATCAGTGTGCGTGGAAACTCTGCCGGCAAAGCCCTGCGCTTGGGCGTTTGCTTTTTCTCGGTCGGAGTTATCACGGCCTGCAAGCTCTGAAGCTCAGCTTCAATCGCAGCGATGTCGGTGTCTATCAGATCATCGAGCAGGCTAGCATGCTCGGGATTCATCTGTTCGCTGCGCTTGGCAAACCTCAGACGTTTGAGCTGGGCGATCTCAAAGGTCAGCTTCTCGATCAGCGTTTTGTCTTGGCCGATCTTCTTGCCCATGAAATCAACGGTCTTACCCATCGTCTCGATTTGTTGGTCGAGTGTCGCGACACGCTGCATCAACTGCCCCGCCAAGGCGCGCAATTGTTCAGGGGGCAAATGATCGAGATCGGGTAGTAAATTCATGGCGCCGATATTGCCGGAGCAGGCCAATCGCGGCGATAGAGCGATAGGCTAATGGCAGCCGTTAAAGGAGTGTGATCGAACCTCCAGCACCTGCGCGCTGCCATGGCAGACCCAACACCAATGCCTGAAGTTGCTGGGTATCCAACTCCATTTCAGCGCCATGGCGAACGCCAGGCCAGTGGAATTTGCCTTGGTTAAGTCGCCGCGCCGCCAGCCATATGCCGAAGCCATCATGCACCAGAACTTTCATGCGATTAGCGCGGCGGTTGGCGAACAGATAAGCACAGTGCGGCTGCGCCGCACCGAACACCGCAATCACCTTGGCCAACGCCGTTTCAGTGCCCGCGCGCATGTCCATAGGCTCGGTGGCGAGCCAGATGGCGTCGATGCGAATCATCGGAGTAGGTCTCGAAGAAAAGTCGAGCAGGTAGCCGCATGTTCAGTGGGCCAGTTCACTTTGATGGTGGCGCGCGGATGCTGGATTTCAACGCAGATGCTAAATGCTGCCGGGTGCAAGTTCGCGCTGGTCAGCGAAACAGGTAATGGAACAAATGCAGGTTGCAGGGCTGTGCTTTTCTGCGCTTGGAGCCGAATCCATTTGTGGACGAGGTTTGCGTTGAGGCTGTGGCTGAGCGCGATGCTGGCAATCGAGGCGCCGGGGTGGGCGCACTCTTGAATGATTTGGGCTTTGAAAGACTTGGAATAGGTGCGACGTGTTGGCTGCATGAAATACCCGCTTAAAAGGCTAGAACTGGTGTCCACTTAAATTAGGTGGACACCATGGCCTTCGGCGGTAGTGTCGGGAAGGTGTGTTTGCCGGACGGATACGGTTACCAGAGAAATCGTTGCTGTGGATTTCGCGGTTACCAGCTTGGTGGAGGGTGGAACGTACGATTTTAGCCTTCATTCTCGTAAGCGGAGCCGGCCCATACAGATCGCATCCACTTAGGCATTTTGCAGGCCATGAGCTTTTTGTGTTCCTCAGGGCTAAGCGAGTGTGCGATCTTCCTTACCGTTTGCTCAGTCAGCCCTGTTTTCCCAAGATAAAATGAAGCAGTCAGTACTATTCCTACTTTCGTGCCAGCTAGCTGGAGTCGTTGCCGTGACACATGATGTAACCGAACTACCGCGTTACCGACCTTAATTTCACGCGTCGATCCGCTGGTGTAATACGTCGGCAGAACCTGCATTTGAGTGCTCAGTCCAAGCCAGCGCACGGCCTCTGAGCCATGGATCTGGATAGTCTCGCCTCTAGCCCTTGCAACCGCTTTCATAACTGCAATCGGATTGGCTCGAACCTGTTTACCAGAGTATTCACTCTTCTTGGGGCGCATGTATACGCCGTGAACAACGCGCTCTAGGAAGCCACTTAGGACCATACGAGACAGCGCTTTGTTTACCGCAGAACGGGAGCCGGCTTGCGCGAAAACTGCACCAACAAAGGGCTTACCCTTGGGCATGTGCTTGATACGGTTCGAAATAGACTCTGCGACAGATATGACTGACGCCTCCATGTCATCTAGTAATTTTAAGCCTTGCTTCTTCAGATCTCCGAATGGCCAGCCTCTCTTCTATTTTGCAACACGTTTCCTGCAAGTTTCCCAAGGGGTTCAGCATCTCTCCCAGCAGCTTCCGCACGCGAGAGAAATCTTCCTCTTCGCTGGCTGAAAATGTCAGATTCCAAGATCGCTCTGGCATCTTGGGTGAACTGCGAAATTTGCTTCCACTTTGCCGACTTCGCTTTACGTCGCCCCTTCATCTGCTCCTCGCGTCAGTAACCTGGCCTGAAGAATTGATAGATCTGGAACTGATCACAGCTCCTCCCCACGCGGAAAACCCAATGCCCTGGGATATTTACCAAGTGGTCTCGAATGCCCGTGAATGCTGCTGTCAGTGGAGGAGAGGCCTCACAAGCATTTCACTTTTGACTGAGGAGATCATTAGTGGAGTCGAACAGGACATGACTTGTTGAAAAGCCTTGGGGGTCGTGGCTTCCGTTCAAAAAGTAGCTATGGCCGCCCTTGACCTCGTATTGCAGTTCAAAGTCATTGGTGCCCCCTGAGCTGAGCACACTCAATTTCTCAAGTTTCTCCATCATCCATCGAGCTTGCCCGTTGGTATGTGGTGGCGTTACCAGCATCACCTCATCAAGCCATGTGTGGCTGGATTGACAATCAACGAGATCTCGAAGCTCTTGGGCATGATGGACCATCATCATGGACGTTGAGACCTGACTCCCTGACTTGCGGCTCACCTGCAGATAGAACCATGGGTGAATCAGCTCCTGCTCAACGCATCGCCATAGCTGGCTGTGACCATGACCCTCAAGCCCTTCGATTACCATTTCAGTGTGGCGATAGGTAGTGAACATCGGCAAGCCCTCAAAATGAACACTATAGATTGTAGCCCTATAGGATTCGATAGCGCTTCATCGTTCCTTTTGTGGGAACGTAAAATTGGAACTCAGTATCGCGTTCGGCCTTGCGCTCAAAAAGGTTCGAAATAGTAGAAATCTCACGCAAGAAGATTTCTCTACCGTGAGCAGCCGCACGTATCTCAGCTCACTGGAACGAGGCCTGAAAAGCCCTACGCTGGAGAAAATCAATCAGCTAGCGGGTACGCTCGACGTTCACCCGCTCACCATCCTCGTAGCCACATACGTCGCGCGGGACGCCAACCTGGACATTGAGGGTCTTTTTCAGACAATCAAAGATGAATTGGCTGGGATGAGCTCTTTCCAGGACCTCTCTCAATGATGCGCTAGCGCCTCTCGCTGAACCTGTGATGAGTGAGCGCATGCTATCGCTGGGCATGGAGGTCTTTGAGGGTACGGCGTGAGCAAAAGGGGCAGGGCAGAGGTACATCGTTGGTTACCACCAGAGTGAGAGGCATAAGATCTGCCGGGTGCCTGGTGTGCCGGGATACACTGTTGACGCATCCTTGCCTGTTCCACGTTCTTCGGCAAGCGGCAGACTGCCGAAAACCTTGGCTGCCTGCTCAAGAACCTTGGCGAATTGAAAGGCTATTGCGCTCTGCGCGTCGGCGCAAGTGATCAGCATAATTGAATGCCAGGCTTGGGATACGAGCAACGAAGACCGTACACAGCATGAACGGATGCTGGCCCAGCGTGACCTGTTATCCAACGATGCTACTCCTTGAGGTAAGCCAATACTTGGAAAAAGCAATCCTCACACAGGTGCAGTTCATAGCGCTCCCCATCCAGGACGGAGCGTAGGTTAGCCAAAGTGAAGAGGTAGACGACCACGGTAATCGCCATCTATTCAGAGATCACGATCTACAATGCTCAAATCTTTGTTAGACCGGTGACGTTGTTCGTCAATGCTGTGGTAGTAATTGTTCACCGTAGTGGACAAGCTTTCGTGACGCAAATCAGCCTGCAGGTCTTTATCATTACGAACTTTTGCATCGAAGGTTGCTGAGGTATGACGTAGCCAATGGGTCGAGGCAGAACGTAGGGCATCTATCTCGTCCTCAGTTCGATCTTCCTCCTTCATTCGGCTTAGGGCCTCATCAAAGACACTCTGCACCAAAACACGAATATGTCCTTCAGACAATCCTTCTCGTCCATGATGAGCGCGGAGGAGGGGTGTTGCATCATCCGAGGTGGGGGTAGCAGTTAAGCCTAGATAATGACGGTACCGACGCATCCAGACATCGATATATTCATTTTTAACGCTAATCTTGGCAATTTTGTTACCCTTGCCGATTACGTGAAACCACCAGGCGCCGGATGAGTCCTTCCGGAAATCACTCATCAAAGGTAGCCAGTTATCACGACCGGCTAAGTCAGAGATACGGAGGTACATCGAAAAGATCGTTGAGATGATGAATAAGGTGCGCTCATGCTTATCCGGATCAGAGCTCGCCATGCCCTCAGCCGTATCAAGAACGTAGCTCCATTGGAGTGGGGTCAAAGATTTAGCTTTTTGAGTCCCGGAAACACGCTGCTTATACTTGGATTTCTGCTTAATGGCTCGAATGGGGTTAACGCTTTCAGTCAGGCCTTCATCAGTACAGAATTGGAAGAAGCTACCGCATACCGCAAAGATTTGGGCGATCGAGTCTTGAGCCAGCTTGCGTGACTGCGGCTCAAGCTCGCGCAGTGTCTCTTTTGCAATTTTCGCGGATCTTTTACTGGTGGTAAAGAAAAAAGGACGCCATTGAGGATTGGCAATATACGTGTCTGTGTCTTTAGCCTTGCGGCCTCCGATGCGCTTGAATCGGGCCTTGACGATTGGACCGATCCACTCAGCCGGAGGCTTGATGCAAAACTCCATGAAACGTTCGCCATCCTGGCGTTTCATCTCCAGCAGCGGTTTTTTTGCCACGATGAGACACCACAGAAGCATTCGTTCCACATGGGTGCGGTAGGAATTGAAAGTCGCTTGGTTACCACCGTACGATCGGAGAAAACTGCGGACAGCTAGATATCCCTCAAATGGCTGAAGGGCTTCAGGGAATGACTTGAGAAACTCGAGGACCGGAGGCTGCTCAGCACTCAAATTGCTATGGTTTAACTCTTGAAACCGGTCGTGGGTTTCAAAAAGCGGAAATGGAGAAACTGCAGTAGCCATTGGAAATCCCGGGATGGATGCTAGTGAATCGTACATCTGAACCTCCGGTGCTGCAATATTCGGTTCTGACAATTATCGAATACTGCAGTACTCAGAATGAGTTACCTAAACTACTCCGTTGAGGCGCCGGAGCGCAACGGACGGAAATCCGATCGGGACCATGCTTGATCTTCCGCTAGCGCGGCATCGCGCGCACCAGCACCCTTCAGAATTGCAAAAGGGGCAGTCCTTAGCTGAAGGCATCGCTCTTTCGTGACACCACTGGCTTCCATCTTGTCAGCAATAAGTGCGAAGAAAACGTTAACAAGCTCTCGAACTTGTCGAGCGCTGAGACCAGGCCTCCCGTATGAGGTCTCTAACAGAGGGACGTCCTCTTTATCTGAAGGGAATGGAGGCAGTCCGCGGCTTAATCGATAACGCTTCAGGTACGGTAGGAGACCTAGCGGAACTCGAATCGGAATTATCTCGTGCACGCAACTATCTAACTTGAACCACCATACATCGCGACGCTTAAAAAAAGAGGTCATTAACGGGGCTTGCCGATTACTACCCCCTAAGTCCGAAATACGGACGCGTAAGTGGTATGCGCACATAACGATAAATAGTGCTCGCTCATGCCTCTGATCTTCATCAGCTAACTCAACTGCAAGCTGACTTGCAAACTGCCACAAATCAAAAGCTAATGTTGGTCTGGGTGCACGAAAGGGTTTCTCGCGCTTTGAGTGCACTGAATTTAGGACTGCAACCGGGTTGACGAAAGCGTTCCCGGTAGCCAGCAGGTAATTATAAAGAGAGCTGCATATTCGGAGTAGCTGTACTATAGAGCTGTTTGACATCGAGAGTGATCGCGCATTGTTGAAGGGTCGCCAATTTTCGTTGAATGAAATTCCGTCCTCCCCATTCACGAAGCGTTTTCGGGGGCACGCTGTTTGCCAGTTGTCAGGCGGCATCTTATTGAAAGCAATGAAGTCATTGATCTCCAGGGCCGACAGATCAAGAATTGACTTATTTGCTACTAGCCAGCTCCAGAGCAAAAGACGCTCAGCAGACTGCCTGTAAGATAAGAACGTGCTTTGCTCATCCGTATATTTAGCTAAGAAGCTGCGAACCAAAGTAAAGTCAGTAAAATATCTATCAGGGGCGAGCAGACTTTGAAGGAAATCCGAAACAGGCGCGTAGTGCTCCAGAAAATCCTGCAGAGGAATCTCTACGGACATACGATCATTAAATATTGGGCGAGGATGCATTCGGGCGTTCCGCATAACTGGGACTGATCTTTACGTTAAGTTGACATCTTCGGCGCGTCAAGAAAGCGTTTGCTCAAGCGGATGTAATCGGTAAATTCCATTCATTACCAGTAATGAGCGGAAAAAAATTTGGATGATTTTTTTGCTGCCTCTGTCATTTGAACCCCCGTGATACAGCGCCTCCAGCGCGACAGCGCCGGAAAGCTATCAATTAATAAGTGGACAAGATAGGGCGCGAACATGGTTCGTTTCGCCATTAATGGGTGGAAAATCTGTAGATGCAGGCGGGCCGAAGAGTGATTTCCACTCAATAATTACGTTTTCAAGTGGTACAGGTTATGAGGGCGAACGAAAAAACCATCGAAATCAGCTGGTTGCCTGAGAGCGCGCCATTCCATTCATTAAGTGACGGTCACATGGTGACACGCTCAGTCCAACAAGCTTACCTATTATTTAACATAATACACATTATGCGCATCTAGGTATTTCCAGTTCGATACCACCCTGGGGTACATTCGAACCCACGAACCGCATACAGCGTCCTTCTGTAGACCGCTCACGGAAACTCTCTTCCCATGTCCCACCATCTATCAGCTGACCACATCATCGACCTCTACGATCGCCATGCATTCACCTGGCACCAAAAACGTGCCAATCACTTCACCGATCGCAAATGGATTGAGCGTTTCGGGGCCTTGTTGAGGCCGTCAGCAACTGTTTTAGATCTGGGCTGCGGCTCTGGCCAACCTGTGGCGCGATATCTGGTCGGAATCGGCGCTCGCATTGTGGGTGTAGATTCCTCCAACCAGATGCTGACCCTTTGCAGTGCACAGTTTCCTGAACAGCAATGGATTCACGCAGACATGCGCGCGCTTGCATTGGGACGCCAATTTGACGCGATCATTGCTTGGAACAGCTTCTTCCATCTCAAACCCTCTGATCAGCGCGGGATGTTCCCGGTTTTCCGTCGTCACGCGGCTCCAGGGGCGTTGCTCATGTTCACGAGTGGGCCTTCTTACGGTGAGGCCTTGGGTACATTCGAAGGCGAAACGCTGTATCACGCGAGTCTAAATGCCAAGGAATACGCCGATCAGTTGCGCATCAACGGGTTCGAGGTCGTCGATCACGTTGTTGAAGATCCAGAATCTGGAGGACTAACCGTATGGTTAGGGCGCCTCCTGCCCTAAACTAATATAACTACAGGTGATAACTACACTAAATATTCATTTAGTTTAGTTATAATTTATTACTCCGTATCGTTGTATATCCAGCCCTACCTTGCCAAGTTCTCATCTGATGATGCCCTGATGACCAGGCCTGTTATTTCATCCCTCACTGATTCTTGGCCTTCACCCCAGACAACTCAAATCCGCCTCTGGAACCTATTATCGCAGAGCACAGTCTTTGCCAATGACACCCCAGCATCAGTACTCGCCTGCCGTCCATCCCCCGGCCCACGCCAGCGAGATGGCTGCGTGGCCCTCTCGAGAGCACGTCCTTGGAAAACCCTAGGCAATCCGCCCCGTATCGCTCGCTTGACTGGTTGAACTTCTTCCTCGCCGATGTACGTGACGGACTTGGACCGTACCTCGCCATCTACCTACTTGCCGTTCATCAATGGCAGCCCGCAAGCATAGGGCTGGTCATGACGATTGCCGGTGTTACTGCCCTGCTCGCCCAGACGCCCGCCGGCGCCCTGATTGACCGTACGCCTGCCAAGCGTGCCGTGGTGGTCATAGCGGCAGTACTGGTAACCGGGAGCTGTGTGCTGTTGCCTTTTATCACGTCATTTACCTGGGTCGCTATAACCCAGACTGTAAGCGCACTGGCCGGCTCCGTGTTCGCGCCGGCGATCGCTGCCATCTCACTGGGGCTGACCGGACCGAAGGCGTTTACGCGACGCGTAGGGCGCAATGAAACCTTCAACCATGCTGGCAATGCATTCTCTGCACTACTAGCCGGTGGGCTCGCCTACCTTTATGGCCCAGTAGTGGTGTTCTATTTGATGGCTGCCTTGACCGTGGCCAGCGTCATCGCAGTAGCATGCGTGCCGGGCGCCGCCATCGACCACCACGTGGCTCGCGGCCTGGCCCATGGCCCGAACGATCAAGACAATCCGGCTGGCTTTGCGCTGCTTTTGCATAACCGCACCTTGCTGCTCTTCGCGATCTGCTGCGCTTTGTTTCACTTGGCCAATGCGGCCATGCTGCCATTGGTAAGCCAGAAGCTCTCCCAGGTCGACCTGCGCCTGGCCACGCCGCTGACCTCGGCCTGCATCGTGGCAGCCCAGCTGGTCATGGTACCCATGGCGCTGTTGGTCGGGGCGCGTGCCGAACAATGGGGGCGCAAGCCGTTCATGCTCGTGGGGTTCCTGATACTCCCACTGCGCGGCGCCCTCTACACCTTGTCGGACAATCCCTTCTGGCTTGTAGGCGTGCAATTACTCGACGGCATTGGCGCCGGCATTTTCGGGGCGTTGTTCCCGATCATCGTCAAGGACCTCACCGAGGGCACCGGGCGGTTCAACGTCAGCCTTGGGGCGCTTACCGCCGTGTTCGGTCTTGGTGCGGCGCTAAGCCCTGGTCTGGCTGGGTTCGTCGTCCAAGCGGCGGGCTATAATGCCGCGTTCATGACGCTGGCCGGTATAGCAGCCTGCGCCTTCGTGCTTGTGTTGGTAGCCCTGCCCGAAACCCACCCGCGCCAGGGCGATGCGCCCTCCTCCTCAATACCGTCAGCCGCCGGAAACTGAACCCTTCATGCACCTGAGCCAAACCTCATTGATCATCTGGATCGTCTCGGCCTTGGCCACCGCCGGCGTCATACTCCGACCCTTCAAGGTGCCGGAATTTATCTGGGCGCTGGGTGGCGCCATCGTACTTGTTCTGTTTGGGCTGATCCCGCCGATGAACGCTTTGGCCGCCGTGGCCAAGGGCGGCGACGTCTACCTGTTTCTGATCGGCATGATGGTTCTGGCCGAAGTGGCCCGTCAGGAAGGCCTTTTCGCTTGGGTAGCCCGTTACGCCGTAGGACATGCCCGGGGGTCTGGCCAGCGCCTGTTCAATCTGGTTTTCCTGGTCGGCACTCTGGTGACCGTCTTTCTCTCGAACGATGCCACTGCCGTGGTTCTTACCCCGGCAGTGTATGCAGCCTGCAAGGCCGCCAAGGCTGAGCCCCTGCCCTATCTGTTCATCTGTGCGTTCATCGCCAATGCCGCAAGCTTTGTCCTGCCCATTTCCAATCCTGCCAACCTAGTGGTTTTCGGCAGCCAGATGCCGCCCTTGTGGGACTGGCTCAGGCAGTTCACTTTGCCTTCGTTGGCAGCAATCATGGCGACCTATCTCATGTTGCGCATTACCCAACGCCGCCAGGTCTGCCAACCGCTTGCCCTGACTGTGCAAACACAGCCTCTTTCAGCCGGTGCCCGTCTGTGTGCATGGGGTATTGCGCTGACTGCTTGCGTGTTATTGGGTGCTTCGGCACTGGACATACCCTTGGGCCTGCCTACCTTCAGCGCTGGTGTCGCGACCACCGCGCTGATTCATTTGCGCCAACGGCGCAGCCCGATGCCCGTTATGCGACACGTGGCCTGGAGTGTACTGCCATTGGTTGCGGGCTTGTTCGTATTGGTCGAAGCTGTGGCCCAGACAGGCGTGATCGAACACTTGGCGCACATGCTCATGACGCTGGAACAGCGGTCTCAGGCCGCTGCGAGCTGGACCGCTGGGGTCGGTGTGGCCGTGGCAAGCAACTTGATGAACAACCTACCGACTGGGCTGATTGCCGGCTCAATGGTTGATATCGCCCACCTGCCTCGGCAAACTACCGCCGCTTTGCTGATCGGCGTCGACCTGGGTCCGAACCTGTCCATCACCGGGTCCCTTGCAACCCTGCTCTGGCTGGTGGCGATTCGACGTGAAGGCGAGTCTGTCAGCGCCTGGCAATTCCTGCGCCTGGGTCTGCTGATCATGCCGCCAGCCTTGGCCGCCGCGCTGTTGGCCCTTATGGTCTGATTGCCGCAAAGACCCCGCTGCGAAATCAACTGAGCATCCGATCACTGCTCGCCGCTGCGCATGCGCTGTCCAGGTCCGCACCCGCGAGGAAGGTGGCATAGTGATCGCGAAGCGCAGGCACGCAGCGGGTAGTGGATCGGGTCTGGTACCCATCCGTCCTGCGCCACGTATTCGGGTGCGTAGACGAATTCGCCCAGTCTGCCCTTCAGGCTCAGGCGGCCGAGGGTGACTACTTGGCCGCTCTCGGGATGCTCCATGTAGATGTAGGCACGTTGCATCAGAACGCCTCAGGCTTGGGTTTGGGAAGGCGCACGCGTCGGGCTGAAAGTTGCTCAGGGTCATCCTCCAGCTGAACGAAACGGGCCATCTGGGCGCTGTGCTCAACGTCCTCGAGCGTTCGGAAGACCGTATCGTTGATGCCAAGCCGCCATAGCACCAGCATGAAGGAGCGCAGGTCTACGTGAGGCGAGCCCTGTTCGACCTTGCGCAACAGGTGCGGCGATATGCCAATAGCGGCCTTGATGTCCGCCTGCCGAATACCTAGCGCCAAACGCTGTGCCTTCACCAGCATGCCTACACGCGCGAGCATGTCGGCACAAGCCACGGGAAAGAAGTCTTGCATAATGCTCACCATCGTCAATTTTACGAGACTTAAGACTTACGTCGGTTGCCTCTAAAATGAGAAACCAGACTCATAGAAGCGACTATAATCAACACTAACTAGTATAAGATCAATAGTTGTTGACTCTATATCTCGTATAAATTGATCAAGGCTCTAGTAGCCAGGTGCCATTTAGCACATCCGTCCTAATCGCTCCTCCCTTCAACGCACGCTATATTCCAGGGCTTTCATCGCCAAGGAAACCTCCCATGAGTCCTTTCAAGCTAATCGGCATTGCCGGTGCGCTGTTCGCCGTGGCCGGCTGCCAAACCGTCAAGCCTTCCGATGACACGCTGAAGAAGCGTACCGAGTTCGTACTCAATACCAAGGTCTCCAAAGTGGAAGATGTGCGCAGCGACAGCACCATCACGTACTACACCGCCACAACTGGCAAAGGGCGATTCGAATGCCAGATGCCCAGTGGTGCGCTGGTCGCTGCGGCCGGCATGGGCATCTATCAACCCACCCCCAGCTGCGTGAAAGAAGGCCAGACCGGACGCTTTTGACCGGCGCTATGGCCGCTTTCAATAACGGGGCGAGGTGGCGTTATCACAGAGCGTGCGCAACATGGCCCGCAATTCGGCAGGGCGCACGGGCTTGGACAGCACTGCGATACCGCGACCCTGTACTGCGACCTGTATTCGGTCCGGATCATGCCCCGTCATGATCAAGCCTGGTACAGCCCAGCCCCGCTCGCTGCGCAGCCGCTCGATGCAATCGACTCCGGTGGCGTCCTGGCCAAGGTCATAATCGGCAACGATGACGTCGCAGCCCTCATTCGAAGCGGCAGCTGAACTATGGCCATCTACCTCGCATCCCCAGCGCTGCAACAGGGCCGATGTTGCCCTGAGCACGTTTTGGTCGTCCTCAATCAGGCAAACCCGCAGGCCGTTGAGCAAACCTGCAGCAGCCAGTTCTTGCTCAGGCGCTGCCCGTGTAGGTTGAGGCGTTATTTGCGGCAACCCCTTCAGGATCACGGTGGTGCCGTGACCGGGTCGAGATCGCAGGTGCACCTGCACGTTCATCAGCCGCGCAAGCCGACGAACGATCGACAGGCCCAACCCGACGCCTTCGACGTCCTTGTCGCGCACTTGCCTGACCCGGTAGAACTCTTCGAACACCAGCGTCTGGTGTGCAGGTTCGATGCCTCGTCCCTGGTCACAGATCATGATGGCAAGCCCATCCCGGCAGCGCCGTACACCTATCAACAGTGGCCGTCCCGATGCGTATTTAAGGCTATTGGACAGCACGTTCTGGACCATGGTCGTCAATATGCCGCGGTCTGCACGCGTCCAGTAGGGACAAGGCCGCACGCGTATCTCCACCCCCGCCCAGCGAGCGGCCTCGGCATGCTCACGTGCAAGGGCTTCGAGAAAATCGCCCAGAGCAAAGGTTTCGTAGCGCGGCTGCACGCGCCCGTTATCCAGGGTGTACAGGTCCAGAATCGACCGAAACAGCTGGGACACGTTCAGCAACGATCGGTCAATGCTGTCCACCAGCCTGCGTTCCTCCTCGCCCAACCGCGCCTCGCGCAAACACGCCGTGAACAGACTGATGGAGTGAATGGGTTGGCGCAGGTCGTGGCTCGCCTGGGCCAGAAAGCGGGACTTCTCGCGATTAGCTGCAGCCGCCTGCTCCGAAGCTCGGCGCGTACGTTCGAGCAGCAAGTGCGCATAGACGGGTATCACGGTACTGGTGGTCAGCAACATCAGCACCAGAAAAGGGTTGGCCTGCCAGTAAGGCGTCAGCCGGTACACCACTACCAGCGCGACCAGCGCCAGCCCGGTCGCAATGGCCAGGTACCGGGAGCCGAAACGCATGCCGTTGCCCAGGTTGACCCACACCATCACGGCATACAGCGGCAGCGCCGCTTCACCGCCAACCCCCAAGCCGAAACAGGTGCCTGTGTAGTCGTGCACCATGCCCAGCACCCTGCGCCACGGATAATGCCCGGGCCAGCGTGCGATGGCCTGGCGCAGAAGCACCGATACCAAGAGAAAGACAAAGATGTAGACAACCACCGGCACGTAGAGCGCGGCAGAGCGGTCCAGCAGAAATACCAGCATCGCCACATAGGCGAACGCGCAACTGCCAACAATCAGACGCAAGTTCGCTTGATCGAGCTCGTTATTTTTATCCATGACCATGGCCGAAATCCTTATCATCAGGCGCCTTTGCTCCCATCACGGGGCAGCACGCACTTGCCAGGGCTGCTACGTTAACATGGCCTGATCGACCTGCGGCCAAAGGGAGTTGCCAAGTGTGACCAGTCGAATAATCGTGGCGGACGACCATCCGCTGTTCAGGGAAGCCATGGTACGTACCGTCTGCCGTGTGCTGCCAAGCGCCTGCGTGGCCGAGGCCGGTAGCCTGGATGAGGTATTGCAGATTGCCAGCGTTGGCGAGGCTCTCGATACCCTGATCCTAGACCTGCGTTTTCCGGGCCTGGATTCCGTCAGCCGCCTTGCCCAGCTGAAACGCCAACTGTCGCGTACGACCTTGATCGTCGTTTCGATGGTGGACGATCCGGTCATCATCGACCAGGTCATGGCCTGCGGCGTGGATGGTTTCATCGGCAAAAGCCTGAGCGCCGAGCAAATGGGCGCCGCTATCCTTGCCGTTCGAGCAGGGGAAGTGATGGTGCGTTACCTGCCTTCCGGCCTGCTGCCGATCGCCAATGCCGACGCGGGTACCGAGCACCTGACTCAACGCCAACAAGATGTGTTGCGTTTGATCGCACAGGGCAAGACCAACAAGGAGATAGCCAAAGCCCTGGACATCTCGCCCTTCACGGTGCGCATCCACGTCTCGTCACTGCTCAAGGCACTCAACGTCAGCTCGCGGACCGCGGCTGCCGTCAAGTACTCGGCCGGATAGCACCGTTGGTCAGACCCGCGCCTGCGCAGAGGGACTTCTACCCCTGCAGTGGCGCTCTGAAAAACTGAGGGGTCTGGCAATGGCTGTTCCTCTCACTCCTGTGTTGGCCCGCCTTCGGGGCGGGCCTTTTTTCCAAACCAACGGAGGCGCATGCAGTGATCCAGAAACTTATGATGGGTGGCGGCAATGTCCAGGACGACTGGCCCGAGCTTGAACAAGAGCAGCGCAATGACAAAGTCGACGACCCCGACACTGACCCGGGCCTGACCGATGACGATCAAAATCGTCCAGGCGTACCTGCCAGCGACCCTGAGGCGGGTGTGTAATCAGGTAATGGAAGAGGTTGCGCAATCAGGCGGTGGTGGCAGGGTCTTCCAGAGACTGTCCGGGCTTACTGCCTGATAGGCGCCAAGTCACATCCGTGACGCCGTAGCGCTCAGCCATAGGCCGGCTGACCTTGCGGATCTTCTCGCGCCCGAATTTTGGGATGATGCCGATGCCGGCATCACAGCTCGCCCAGTGCCAGGCCTCGGCATTATCCAGACGTTCCAGACGAATGATGAAGGTGCGTGGCTCGCCATGGAGCCGGTAATCGATGATGTACAACTGGGGACTAGGCATCGCTGCACCCTCCTCTTTTGCGTGGATGACCCTGCGATGGAGTGCAGCGCGGCGCGAAAGATTCAATCGGATATGCGTCGTTGCCCCCCGACGGGTGCCCAGCACGGCCTCGGCGGGCACCTACGACAAGGTCAGCCGCGTGCTTCGCTCGTTACATGGCGCCCGCCGCCGTGGCTGTTCTGACCGCCCTTGCGTCCAGCCTGCGAGGCGCGCTCACGGTCATTGGCGAAGTTCCCACCTGAAACTTGGCCCCCTTTCTGCCCAGCACGGGAAGCCTTTTCGCGGTCGTTGGCGAAGTTGCCTGGATTGGTTTCCTTGGTGCCGCCACGTTGACCGGTCGATTTCTGATCACGAGCCATTTCGTTTCTCCTTGCGGTTCTGGAAATGTGCAAGACATCAAGCCGTGCCCTTCATCGGAACCCGCGCGATAACAGGCTACTCAGTCCCATGGCATGGGTTGCAGACCGGTGGCGCGAAAAGATTATCTGGCCGAACACTTGCGGGCCAGTCATTAGCGTCGCATCAAGGCACTCGCGAATATTCGAGCGCGTTGCCTATAATGGCGCTCCTCATGCCCCGCGACGTGTCGATGGGCTGTCTGTCAGGTCTGTACAGGGCATCGCCATGAAGTCGACCGTTAACCAGCCCGCCGCGCCGCATCCCTCTAACCTGAACCCTAGCCATCTCAATTTCCCTGTGGTGGGTATTGGTGCCTCAGCGGGGGGCATCGAAGCCATCTGTACCCTGTTCAGGCAGATGCCCGCCGACTCAGGCATGGCGTTCGTCATCGTGCTGCACCTGTCTCCAGACCATCAGAGTGTCGCTGATCGGATCATTCAGGAGACAACCAGCATGCCGGTGAGCCAGGTAACGGAACCGGTGCCGATCGAACGCAACCATGTGTACGTCATCTCTCCTGCCAATCGGCTATCGACCAATGATGGTTACCTGCGGGTAGCGCCGGCCAACAGGCGGCGCGGTGACCATGTGGCCATCGACCTGTTCTTCCGCGACCTGGCCGACGTGCATAAGGATCATGCCTTTTGCGTGGTCCTTTCCGGTACGGGCGCGGACGGCGCCGTAGGCCTGGCACGTGTCAAGGAACAAGGCGGCCTCACCCTGGTACAGAGCCCGGATGATGCTCAGTTTGACAGCATGCCTCGGGCGGCCATCGAGACGGGTCTGGTCGACGTGGTGCTCCCGGCGGCAGAGCTTGCCCAAAAGCTGATGGAGCTGTGGCACAACGCGCGACAGGTCAATCTGCCACGTATCGAAGACGATAGCCTACCGCCGGCGCTGGGTACCCGAGCCGGCGACCCTCAGGCGTGCAAACCTGTGCTGGAAGACATCTTGCTGCAATTGCGCAGCGCCACTGGTCATGATTTCCACCATTACAAGCGCGCCACTGTGCTGCGGCGTATCGAGCGACGTCTGCATGTCACGGGACAGGCCGATCTTCGAGCCTACCTGCACTACCTTGAGACCCATGAGGAAGAGTCGGCAGCGTTGCTGGCGGACATGCTGATCGGGGTTACTAATTTTTTCCGCGACCGCGAGGCGTTCGAGGCGCTTGAGCGTATCGTCATGCCCCAGCTGGCAAATGAGCCGGACCAAGGCGATAACTCAGCCGAAATTCGCATCTGGTCCGCGGGCTGTTCGACGGGAGAGGAGTCTTACAGCCTAGCCATGCTGACGTGCGAGCAGTTGGCCTTGGACCAGCGCGCCAACAAGGTGCAGGTGTTTGCCACAGACCTCGACGAGCGTGCCATTGGCCATGCCCGCACCGGCCTTTATCCAGAGTCCATCATCACCGATGTGCCACCCTCGCGTCTGCGCCAGTTTTTCGCCAAAGAAGACCAGCACTATCGCGTGCGTAAGGAAATACGAGAGAAAGTGCTGTTCGCACGGCATAACCTGCTGTCCGATCCGCCTTTCTCGCAATTGGGCTTGATCGTCTGTCGCAATCTGCTGATCTACCTGGACCGTGAAACCCAGCGGGATATCCTGCGCATGTTCCATTTCGCCCTGCGCCCGGGTGGCTACCTGTTTCTGGGCTCTTCCGAATCGGCTGAACTGGCTGGCGATCTGTTCGCGGTGGTGGACAAGCGTAATCGCATCTACCGGGCACGCGAGGTCGCCCATGCCGACACGCGTCCGGGGCGTCAGTTGCAAGGGACTGATCTGGGCGCTCTGAAGCAACCGGCCACCGCCAAAAGCAGAGCCCAGCGCAAGCCCTCTTACGCTGAGGTGCACCATCGTGCACTGGCCCGCCGAACCCCGCCGAGTCTGATCATCGACGGTGAGGGTACCCTCCTTCATCTGAGCGAAGGTGTCGGGCGCTACATGCAATTGGGCAGCGGTGAATTGAGCCGCAACGTGCTCAACCTGGTATTGCCCAGCTTGCGACTGGCGCTTCGCAGCACCTTGTTCCAGGCGCGCCAGGGCACCCATGCGGTCACCTCTCGCCCTGTGGACATGGGCGAGGAGGGTCAGCGCTGCCAGATCGAAATTACCGTGCAACCGCATAAGGATGAGCAAACGGCCGGCGAATACCTGCTGGTGGTGTTCGAAGAGCGTGCGCCCGATCTGTCATTGCCGTTAGTCGATGCTATTCGCCAGACCGACAGCATGGTGCTGAACAACCTGGAGCGAGAGTTGCAGCGCATGCGCGTGCAATTGCAGGAGACCATTGAGCAGTCGGAGCTATCCAGCGAAGAACTCACGGCCTCCAACGAAGAGATGCAGACAATCAACGAAGAGCTTCGCTCGGCCAGCGAAGAACTGGAAACCAGCAAGGAAGAGCTGCAGTCGATCAACGAAGAACTGTTGACCGTCAATTACGAGCTCAAGAGCAAGGTTGAGGAGACCGACAAGGTCAATGACTACCTGCGCAACTTGATCGCCAGCACCGACATCGCCGCCGTGTTCGTCGACCGCAACCTGCACATTCGCTGGTTCACCCCACGTGCGACCGACCTGTTCAACATGCTGCCGGTGGATACAGGGCGTTCCCTGCTGGACATCACTCATCGCCTGGACTACCCCGCCTTGGCCGATGATGCGCGCGCCGTGGTCAATGGCGAGCACATCATCGAGCGGGAAATCGGGGGCCAGGCCTACCACTGGTACCTGGCCCGGTTGCTGCCCTACCGTTCAAGCGAACAGAAGATCGACGGGGCCGTGCTCACCTTCATTGACATCAGCAAGAGTCGCGCGGCCGAGGAGCGGGTGCGACTTGGCGAAGAGCGCATGCGAGTGGTCGCTGAAAGTACCCACGACTTCGCCATCATCCTGTTGGATGAGCAGGGCCTGATCACTGACTGGAATACAGGTGCTGCATTGATCTTCGGTCATGAAAAGGCCGATGTCGTGGGCCGGCATTACCAGCTCATCTTCACCCAGGACGACCGCCAGCACGGCATCCCCGAGCAGGAATTACAGACAGCGCGCGCCAACGGCCGTAGCCAGGATGAGCGCTGGCACCTGCGCAAGGACGGGAGCCGCTTCTATGCCAGTGGTGAAATCTCGCGCTTGAAGGGCAACTCATTGCGTGGCTTCGTCAAGATTGCTCGGGACCTGACCGGGCACAAGCGCCTGCACGATGAGCAGAGCAAGCAACTGGCCGAGTCGCAAAGCAGCAGCCACATGAAGGATGAGTTCTTCGCCATCATGTCCCACGAACTCAAACACCCCCTCAACCTGATCCAGCTCAACGCCGAGATCCTGCGTCGTCTGCCCTCGATCGCCCACGTCGCCGCTGCGAGCAAGGCGGTGGGCATCATTCGCGAAGCCGTGACCAGCCAGGCGCGCATCATCGATGACCTGCTGGACGTGGCCCGTATCCGTACCGGCAAGCTCAAGCTCAAGACCGAAGCGGTGGACGTGGTTGCCATCATCGAGGGTATCCACGCGGTGGTCATCAGCGAGCAGCCTGACTCGGCGGTTGTGCTGGAACTGCCTGCAGACGGCTTGCCACTGTTCATCGACGGGGATAGCACACGCCTGGAGCAAGTGATCTGGAACCTGCTCAACAACGCCCTGAAGTTCAGCCCACCCGGCGGCACTATCCGGTTGTCCCTGAGCCATGACGACACGCAGGTTTCGCTCAGCGTGATCGACCAAGGCATTGGCCTTGAGGCAGATAGCCTGGAACACATTTTCGACCTGTTCAGCCAGGCGGCTTCGCCGCTCGGGCATGCGGCGCGAGAGGGCCTGGGCATTGGGCTATCGCTGGTCCGTCAGTTGGTGGAGGCCCACGGCGGAAGCGTATGCGCGTACTCCGCCGGTCTTGGTCAGGGCTGTACGTTCACCGTCACCCTGCCCTTGTCCAAAAGCGGTAAAGGCGAGCGACTGGCCTGCCAGCAAACTGAACGCATGGGCCGGCTCGATGGCTTGCATGTACTGCTGGTGGATGACTCACCCGAGGTGCTCGACGTCATGCAACAGCTCCTGGAAATGGAGTGTGCGCAGGTGAGCGCGTTCGCTGACCCCCGCCAGGCGCTCGAAGCAGCACGGCAAACGGACTATGACGTCATTCTGTCGGACATCGGCATGCCAGTCATGGATGGCCATGCCCTGATAAAGGCTTTGCGAGACATCAAGCACCTGCAGCATACCCCGGCCATTGCCCTTACCGGCTATGGGGCAAGCGCTGATCAGCATCGGTCGAAGCAGTCTGGCTTTGATCGTCATCTGAACAAGCCTGTCGGCTACGACGAGTTGGTAGAGGCCATCGAGAGCCTCCACGGTTCGGTACCCTACTGACCGTTCGTCGGTCAATTGTTACAGTTTTATGACTTTTGCACGGTGCTCGGCGACTAACTCCTCATAGGAATGTGATTCGCCGGAGTACCCATGAAATCCGCCAAGCCCCGCGCAACCATCATCTGTCGGCATGGCAAACACGCTCATAAATGGCTGTGGGTTCGCAAGCCAAATGCCCCTTGGACGCTGCCAGGAGGCAAGGTAGAACCTGGTGAGACGCCGCTTGAGGCAGCCCAGCGCGAACTGCTGGAAGAGACAGGCCTGCAGGCCCACAATTTCACGCTGCTGATGCGCCACGAAACGCCACAACGCATGCATTATGTCTTCGAGGCCGAGTTCGACGAAGCACCGCAGCCCTGCGCCTTGCATGAGATCGCTGACTACCAGTTCGCCCATTTCGAGCACGTCAGCACGCTCAAGCAAGACATCAAGAAATTGATTCGCTCTTTGCTCGAGTGCGACGCAGCTACCGCAGCGTCTGTGCGCTAACGCCCACTTTACTGGCTGCTAATTCAAAAGCGGGCGTGCCGCTCTAAGCGTGCACGCTCCATTGGCAGTCGCCCGCCTCTATCGGCAAGTCGTCGATTGCATGAATCATCCCGCTGTCCAGGGCTTCTTGTGGGCCAAGGATTCGCGGGGCCGCCATCAAGTAGCGCGGCACGTCAAGTGCCTGCGCTGCACCCTCGGTGCGCTGCGCCACAATCTGCGCGTAAAGGCGCAAGTCATAATCCAGGCTCATGGCATATTCGGCCATGCGTGAGTGGTCGATGGAGCCGTGCAGCGTCCAGTGAAAGGGGTGGAAGAGGAACTTGCTGTGAGTGCACGCGGTGCGGTGCTCGCCGGCCAGGAACAGGATGTTGCCCATTGACTCGACCGTGCCCAGGTTGTGGGTATGCACACTGACCGGCAAGGTCCGCAGGTAGTTGTACAGGGTAAACCCGTAGCTGCACTCGCCGCCCATGGTGGCGACATTCAACTGCACCACTTCGGCCCCCTGGTTCACGGCCTTGGTGCAGGTGTTGATCAGATTGCCGCAGGTAGACGAGTTGATAGGGCCGGTGAAATGGATGATGTGTCGGGCCATGTGCACCTCCAAGAAGTGTCGATACAGAGCGTTGGTCACCACCCTGCCTGTCTAAAAGTGGCATCAAGCCTGCCCGCAAAGTTCAATTCCAGCCCTGCTCGCCACCACTGATCAACTGCGCCTGAACCCTCCTGCCGCTGCACTGGTCGCAATGATGAATGGAATGGAGATGCGATAGGAGGCAGCGTGAGCGAGGTACGCATTGGCATTTCAGGATGGCGATACGGTCCCTGGCGCAAGGACTTCTACCCCAAGGGGCTGCGCCAGGACGACGAACTGGCCTTCGCGTCGAGGGCAGTCAATACCATCGAGATCAACGGCTCGTTTTACAGCCTGCAAACGCCCGAACGCTATCAAGCCTGGCATGACGCCACACCCGATGACTTCGTGTTCGCGGTCAAGGCGCCGCGATACATCACCCACATCCGCAGACTTAAGGACATCGATACGCCATTGGCCAATTTCTTCGCCTCCGGGCCGCTCCTTCTCGGTAACAAGCTCGGCCCATTCTTATGGCAGTTTCCTGCCAACATGCGTTTCGACGCTGAGCGATTCGATGCATTTCTGCGATCGCTGCCGCGTGACCGCGCCGCTGCCCGACGCAGCGCCAGTGGCTGCGAGCAACGCCTGCAAGGTAACGGCGGCACGCAGATAAGCGGCAATGCGCCGCTACGCCATGCGGTGGAAATTCGTCACGAAAGTTTCCTGTGCGAGCGCTTCGTGGAACTGCTGCGCCAGCACAACGTTGCCCTGGTGGTTGCCGACAGCGCGGGCAAGTGGCCTTACGTGGAGGACGTCACCGCAGATTTCATGTACATGCGCCTGCATGGCGACGTCGAACTCTACAGCAGCGGTTATACCGTCAGCGCACTGCGCCGCTGGAAGAAACGGATCGAACAGTGGCGTGAGGGGAGTCAGGCCGACGATGCACACCTGATCGTACAGGGCCCTCCCCACCGGCGCTCAACCCGGGACGTGTACTGCTATTTCGATAACGACCAGAAAGTCCACGCCCCTTACGACGCGCGCCGATTGCTGGAAAAGATGCACCTGGACCACGAGCTGATGACAGAGCCGGGCGCCGAGCCGGAGGTTGAACTGTGAACCCTACACTCCCCGCGCCAAGCTGCATCATCGACAAAGTCACCGCCGTGCACCGTTTGAACGTGCTGACGCTCAACGTGCACAAAGGCTTCACCTTCTTCAACCGCCGCTTCATCCTGCCGGAGCTGCGCGATGCGGTACGTGCCACGGGCGCCGACCTGGTGTTTCTCCAGGAGGTGCATGGCAGCCACCAACAGCATGCGATCAGCCACCCTGCCTGGCCGCAGGCGCCCCAGTACGAATTCCTGGCAGACAGCATGTGGCCGCAATTTGCCTATGGGCGCAACGCCGTCTATCCCCATGGCGATCACGGCAACGCGTTGCTCTCCAAATTTCCGATCGTGCGTTCGGAAAACCTTGACGTCTCGGTGGCGGGAAATGAACAGCGAGGCCTGCTGCACTGTCAACTGGAAGTACCCGGCCATGACGAAGTACATGCGATCTGCGTGCACTTGGGGCTACGGGAGGCACACCGGCAGAAGCAGGTGAGTCTGCTGTTCGAGTTGCTCGACCGCCTGCCTGCCAAGGCGCCGGTGATTATCGCCGGCGACTTTAACGACTGGCGTCTGAAAGCAGATGCCGTGCTGTCGCAGCGCTTGATAGAGGCATTCGGGGAGCGTTTCGGCTCGCCAGCGCGCAGTTTTCCGGCACGCCTGCCGCTGCTTCGGCTTGACCGGATCTACGTGCGCAATGCCATGCCCCACGCTGCAAAGGTTTTATCCAACTATCCGTGGTCGCACCTGTCCGACCACGCCCCCCTGGCTGCGGAGATCAACGTGTGAAAAGACCTTGGGTCGATGGCAACAGCGTCGAGCTGCTGATCAATGGTGAGGCGTTCTACCCGCGGGTCTTCGAGGCCATGGGCCAGGCGCGCAATGAAATCCTGCTCGAGACATTCATCATCTACGAAGACAAAGTAGGCCATCAGCTGCAGCGTGCCCTGATCGAGGCAGCGCAACGCGGGGTCCGTGTCGAAGTGGTTGCCGACGGGTACGGCACCGCTGACCTGTCAGCCGAGTTCATCGCGGCGATGACCCAGGCGGGAGTAAGGTTTCACCTGTTCGACCCCCAGCCTCGTCTGGCGGGCCTGCGCACCAACCTGTTCCGCCGCCTGCATCGCAAGATTGTCGTGATCGACGGGAAGCGTGCGTTCATTGGCGGCATCAACTACAGCGCCGATCATCTCGGCGACTATGGCCCCATGGCCAAGCAGGACTACGCCGTGGAGGTAACCGGGCCAGTGGTCGCGCAGGTGCATGCCGTCAGCCGTCGATTGATGTCGCCGGTGCTCGAGCCCCCAAGCGAGGTGCGGCCTGTCACCGACCCCACTGGCGACATCACCGCCGTGATGGTAGAGCGGGATAATGGCCAGCGCAGCACGGCTATCGAAGCCTATTACCTCGAAGCGCTGCGTGGCGCGCGCAAGCGCATCGTGGTAGCCAATGCCTATTTTTTCCCAGGCTATCGCCTGTTGCGCGAGTTGCGTAACGCCGCGCGTCGCGGGGTAGAAGTGACCCTCATCATGCAGGGTGAGCCTGACATGTGGTGGGTGCGTACCCTGGCTCGCCTGCTCTACAACTACCTGCTTCGCGACGGGGTGCGGATCCATGAGTATTGCCGGCGCCCCCTGCACGGGAAGGTCGCACTGGTGGATGACGAATGGTCCACGGTCGGTTCGAGCAACCTCGACCCGCTGAGCCTGTCGTTCAACCTTGAAGCCAACCTGTTCATCCGCAGCCGTGCCTTCAATCAGCAGCTACATGACCACCTGCAGTCGCTGGCCAGCGAACAGTGCAAGACGGTCACCCTGGAGCGAATGATTCGCGGCTACTGGTGGCGGGCGCCACTGATCTTCTTGAGCTTCCACGTCATACGTCACTTCCCGCGCATTGCCGGTTGGCTACCTGCGCATCGCAAGCGCCTGAAAACGCCTGGGCAAGCCGTAGAGACCCAAGGCAACCTGCACGAGGGCAACACCTGATGGAACGAAAGCGTTGGCAAGTGTGGGCCAAGCGTCTGTTCACCGTCCTGTTCCTTATCCTGATCCCGGCGTTACTGTTCACGTTGGCGCGCAACCTGGATTGGAACGAGGTGCGTGAATCGCTGTTGGCCTACAAACCCGGCACATTGGCCGTCGGGTTGGTCATGGCACTGATGAGCTTCTTGATCTTTGCCAGCTACGACTTATTGGCCCGTACCTATACCGGTCACAAGTTGCCGGTCCGGCAAGTGCTGCCGATCGCCTTCGTGTGCTACGCCTTCAACCTCAACTTCACCACCTGGGTGGGCGGGGTTGCGTTGCGCTATCGGTTATACGGCAGGCTTGGGTTGGACACGCCCACCATCACACGCATTCTCACCTTGGGGCTACTGACCAACTGGATGGGCTACATGCTGCTGGCAGGCAGCGTGTTTGCCATGCGCCTGGTCGAATTGCCGGCAAACTGGGCGGTCGGCACCACTGGGCTGCAGCTCATTGGCCTCGCGCTGCTGGCCATTTCGATCGGCTATCTGCTGGCCTGCGGTTTTGCCAAAAAACGCACCTGGCGCTGGCGCGAGCATGAACTGACGCTGCCCTCGCTGCGGCTTGCGCTGTGCCAGGTGGCCTTAGGCGCCAGCAACTGGGCAATGATGGCGCTGCTGATCTTCTGGCTGTTGCCAGAGCAGGCGTTCTATCCCTCCATCCTGGGGGTTCTGCTGATCAGTTGCGTGGCCGGGGTGGTGGCTCACATTCCGGCAGGGCTTGGGGTGCTGGAAACCGTATTCCTGGGCCTGCTTCAGGGGCAGATTCCACAAGGCAGCCTGGTTGCAGCCTTACTGGCCTATCGAACCTTGTACTACCTGATACCGCTGGTGTTGGCGGTCATCACCTACTTGGTGCTGGAAAAGCGCGCTAAGACCATGCGCCGGCAAGATACGGCAGCATCAACGTGAAAGGGGTGGGCTTGGTGTGTGTGTCGCACAGCTAGTGCGGCTCCAAGCTCGGCACAGTCCCCTTGTAGGCACGCCTCGTAAGGCCGCTTCTATGGAATTCGCCAACGCTCTCAAACGGTTTGAGACAGGTTGAACAGGCCGGGTCTGCCTAGGCAGACCCGGCTCAATCTCCCTCACGGCGAAATAGGATCGCTCGCTGGGAAAGTCTCATCCAGCGCATTGTCCACACTGGTTTCCTTTTTCTGCTCAACCTTGCCACAGGTGCAGTCAGGCATGCGGCATGGCTCGCCGTTACGATGCCCGGTTGCACACGCTTCGCAGCAGTAGGCCTTGCCATTCTGCGGCAAGGTGCTCACCGTGCAGGAACACTCGGTACAAGCGCAGCGTAATTCGCTCATGATCAACTCCTTTCGTCTTCTTCGATTGCATCGTCAGTCCACGGTTTCCCGTCAAGCGGGTTGGTGCGGGCCAGTTCTGCTTCGTCAAGGCCTCGACCGCCGCCGATCTCGATCGCGTCTTTTTCGGTCAGCGCCTGATCGGCAGGGCCGCCGTACCCAGGCTCATGGGGATCTCGAGCGCCGGTTTCGTCCAGCAGCGTGTCAGGGCTCAGATCATCATCGGTGACACCGTCCTCATGCAGGCTGTCGGTCAGCGCCTCGCCGCCTGTCAAGCCGCTCTGGCACACCCGCTCTTCCGGGAATTCCTGCTCCACTTCACGCTCTGGTCGTTCATCACCTACCCGCCCCTGACGGTCATCAAGGCGATCACTGAAGTTCAGCTCATGCACACTGCCCATACGATCCTCGATGTCATCGATCTCGGTCGGGGTATAGGCTTTGGGTTCGTCGGGTCTGGACATTACGCCTCTCCATCAGTTGGCTTACCCAAAGTCGACTGCTTTGTAGCCAGGAAGATTCAGAGTTTTACGCGGCCAGTGGCGGTTTTTTGAACTCCGGTGCCGTTCCCCGTCTCCCAAGATCAAGACAGCGCAGGTTCCGGAGCCCCCCATGGCCACGCCACTCGAGGAATACGCGCGCAAGCGCGATTTCAACGCCACGCCCGAGCCAAGCGGCAAATCCGGCCGCAGCAAAGCGGCTCACGCGTTACAGTTCTGCATCCAGAAACATGACGCCAGCCATTTGCACTACGATTTCCGACTGGAACTGGACGGCACGCTCAAAAGTTGGGCGATTCCAAAGGGTCCCTCCCTGGATCCGAAAGTCAAACGCCTGGCCGTGCATGTCGAAGACCATCCGCTCGATTACGCCACCTTCGAAGGCCACATTCCGGAAGGTCACTACGGTGGAGGCGATGTCATCGTCTGGGACCGTGGGATCTGGGAACCTGATGGTGACCCGCATGAGGGTTACAAAAAAGGCAAATTGCGCTTTCGCCTGCAAGGCGAGAAGCTCGCGGGCATGTGGAACCTGTTCCGCACACGGCTGGCTGGCAAGAAAGAGCAATGGATGCTGGTCAAGTCGAATGACAGCCAGGCCCGCAGCGAGGCCCAGTACAGCATTGTCGAGGACCAGCCCGACAGCGTGATCAGCGACCGCACGTTGGTTGCCAAGCAATCCGCCAAAACGGCCAAACCCGGCAAAGGCAAGCCTGCCCCGACCAAGCAATCCGCCAAGTCCAAGCCCGCTGAGTTGCCAGACCATGTGCAGCCGCAGTTGGCCACGTTGGTCGAGTCACCCCCTTCAGGGGACTGGCGGTATGAGGTGAAGTACGACGGTTACCGCATCCTCGCGCGCATCGAGGGCGATGATGTGCGGCTCTACACCCGCAATGGCCATGACTGGAGCGCGAAGATGCCGGGCCAAATCGCTACGCTACGCGCGTTGGGTGTGGACTCTGCGTGGCTCGATGGCGAGATGGTCGTCAATGACGACCAGGGGGTTGCAGACTTCCAGGCCTTACAGAACGCATTCGATACCGCGCATGATGAACAAATCACCTATTACGTCTTCGACCTGCCGTTTCTGGGCGGTCAAGATCTGCGCGCCCTACCCTTGCAGCAGCGACGCGACGCGTTGGAGCGCTTGCTTGAGCACAACACTGCGGACAACCTCAAGTACTCTGCGGACTTCGACGAGCCGGTTGAAGCGTTGCTCGAGAGTGCCTGTAAGCTGGGCCTTGAAGGCTTGATCGGCAAGCGTGCCGACAGCAGCTATTCCGGCACGCGCAGCGCCGACTGGATCAAGCTCAAGTGCAAGCGGCGGCAGGAGTTTGTAGTGGTGGGCTATACCGACCCCAAGGGCAGCCGCAGTGGGTTCGGCGCCTTGCTATTGGCCCTGCACGACGACGCAGGCATGCTGCGTTACGCCGGCAAGGTGGGCACAGGGTTCAGTGCCACCACCCTTGACACATTGCACGCACAACTCAAACCCCTACAAACCGCCCAGCCTACTGTAGCCAACCCCCCCACTGGCGCCGAAGCCCGAGGGATACATTGGCTAGAGCCCACGTTGCTGGCCGAGATCGCCTTTGCCCAGATGACCCGTGACGGCGTAGTACGCCACGCGGTATTCCACGGTTTGCGCGACGACAAACCGGCAACCGATATCGACCTGGAGCGTGCCATGCCGAGCAAGACCGTCCATCAGCGCAAGGCGGCCAAGAGCACCGAGACGCTGGGTGATATGCGCCTGACCCACCCTGATCGCGTGATCGACCCTACCTCTGGCATGACCAAGCGTGACGTCGTCGAATACTACGCCCAGGTCAGCGAATGGATCTTGCCCCACCTCAAGAATCGGCCGGTTGCGCTTGTGCGTGCGCCAGACGGCCTCGCCGGGGAACTGTTTTTCCAGAAAAACGCGGGCCAGCTGCACATTCCAAACGTGCGTACGTACGGCAAAGAGGAAGCCGGCCAGGCCGCCATGGTCATCAACCGCCCTGACACTTTGCTCGGCGCCGTACAGATGAACATGCTTGAACTGCACACCTGGAACGCCACCGACACGCAGTTCGACCGGCCAGACCGTTTCGTACTCGACCTGGACCCTGACCCGGCCCTGCCGTGGAAGGCAATGCTGGAGGCCACCCAGCTGACCCTGACCCTGCTGGACGAACTGGGTCTGAAGGTGTTCATCAAGACCAGCGGGGGCAAAGGTATCCATCTGGTTGTCCCGCTAACGAGAAAAGCGAGCTGGGACGACGTCAAGGATTTCAGCCACGCCATCGTCACCTACCTGGCAAAACTGTTCCCTGATCGGCTCACCGCAGTGTCCGGCCCCAAGAACCGTGTAGGCCGCATCTTCATCGACTACTTGCGCAATGGCAAAGGTGCTACCACGGTGTGTGCTTACTCGCTGCGCGCTCGCGAGGGCTTGCCGGTGTCGGTGCCGGTCTGGCGTGAAGAACTGGCACAGCTCAAGGGCGCCAATCAGTGGACCATTGCCACAATAGGTGAGCGACTGGCCGATACCCAAGACCCTTGGGCCGACATGAGCAAGACCCGTCAATCCATCACGGCGCGGATGCGCAAACAACTTGGGCTCACGTGATGGGCGACGCCCAACGCGACAGGGAGTTACGCGCATGAGCATGCCTCAGAACTATGACCTCACCCAGCTGGACCGCTTGTTGCGCACTTATGACGAGCGGCTGCAGCCGCTCAATGTCGACACCCAGTTACTTGAACTGATGAAAGCTTTGCAGGCCCATTGCCTGGATATTCTGCCCAGGCCGGGCCACGGCAATACGCTTGAGCGTTGGCAGACCTTGTCGCGGGTCGCCGGCTGTGACCTGGTATTGGCCAAGCTCTATGAAGGGCATACGGACGCTTTGGCGATCCTGACCGAGTGTGGTGCTGGCCATCTTTCGTCTGAGGGGATCTGGGGCGTGTGGGCCGCAGAGCCCCCGGATGCTCGTGCCGTCATCACCTCCCAAGACGGGGGCCGTGTCCGCCTCGGCGGAAAGAAAGCGTGGTGTTCGGGCGCCTTGCAAATCGATCAGGCATTGATCACCGCCTGGGACGAGTCCGGTCAGCCACAGCTGGTTGCCATCCGCTTGGCCGACCCAACCTTGGGCCTCAATATCGAGCACTGGCAGGCTGTGGGCATGGCCAGCACTGCCAGCGTCGAGGTCGAATTCAACGACACACCTGGTGTACAGGTCGGCGCGGCGGGCCAATATTTGTCCAGGCCGGGCTTCTGGCACGGCGGCGCAGGCATAGCCGCCTGCTGGTATGGGGCGGCCGAGGCGCTGGCCGAATACCTGCGCGAGCACTGCCGCAAACCCAAACCAGACCCCCACGCAGACGCACACCTGGGCGCTGTAGATGCCGCCCTGTGCGGCGCTGGTGCGGCATTGCGTGAATGTGCTGCCTGGATCGATCGCAACCCAAGCGCCGATGCCAGCCTGATCGTGCAACGCGTGCGCGCTCAGGTTGAACATGCCGTGGAACACGTCATGCGTCACGTAGGCCGAGCATTGGGTGCAACCCCGTTTTGCCGTAATGCCCACTTTGCGCGCTTGAGCGCAGACCTGCCGGTGTTCATTCGCCAAAGTCACGCCGAGCGAGACCTTGCAGCCCTCGGCGAACAGACCGCACAGCTTTCTTCCGGAGCATGGCAGCTATGAGTGAAGACCTGATCCAGTCCAATGATGGTACGCCCTGGTCAGCGTGGCAGCACTCGGCCCATCTGGCCCGGGCCACCTGGCTCAATGCACACCAGCTCTGCCCGCCTGGTCGGCGCCTGGTGCTGATCGCACCCCATCCGGATGACGAGATTCTCATGGCAGGCGGTCTGCTGACCGATTTTGCCGGGCGTGAAGAGGACCTGGTGCTGATCTCGGCGACCGACGGCGAAGGCAGCCATCCCAGCTCGACCCGCTGGACAGAGCATCGTTTGCGTCGCGACCGGCCGCAAGAAAGTCGCAAGGCCATCGAGCAACTCGGGCTGGACCCCAAGCGTATCGATTGGCGCCGCCTGCACCTGAAGGACAGTCAACTGGCCAGGGAGGAAGCCTTTCTGGTCAGCCATCTGACTCAGCTACTGCGCCCTGAGGATGTGCTGATGACGACCTGGCGAGGTGACGGCCACTGCGATCACGAGGCCGTAGGCCGGGCCGGGGCACAGGCAGCGCTAGCGCGTAAAGCCCAGCTGGTGGAAGTCCCAGTATGGGCATGGCACTGGGGCCAACCTGACGATCCACGTCTGCCCTGGGAGCGCGCGCACCGCTTGCAACTCAATGAGGGCCAGGTGGCACGCAAGCGCAAAGCCATTGCTGCACACGCCAGCCAGTTCGAGCCTGACGGTTGTACACCGCCGGTGCTACGCCCTAACCTGCTGGACTGCGTGCTACAGCCCTTCGAACTGGTCTTCTTGTAAAAGGATTCGCCATGAGTATCGATGCCCAATATTTCGCCGACCTGTATGCCGCCAACGAAGACCCCTGGGCCTTTCGTACCCGCTGGTATGAAAAACGTAAACGCGACCTGGTCATGGCAAGCCTGCCCCGGCAGTGTTATGAACGGGTGTTCGAGCCCGCCTGCGCCAATGGCGAACTCAGTGTGCTGCTGGCCGAGCGCTGTGCCGAGTTGGTGTGCCAGGACCTCGACCCGAAGGCTGTGGGCTTGGCCACCGATCGCCTGGCCGATGTCCGCCATGCACAGGTCGAACGTGCGCGCCTGCCTGCCGACTGGCCAGGCGGGCGTTTCGATCTGATCGTGCTCAGCGAAGTGGGCTACTACCTTGATCCCACCGACTGGTTGCAGGTAATCGAACAGTCTGTCGCCAGCTTGTCCTACGACGGCGGCCTGCTGGCGTGTCACTGGAAGCACCCGATTGCCGGGTGCCCCCAGGACGGGCGCGAGGTGCACCGAATGCTGTCCAAACACCTGCCGCTGTACCCGGTGTTCTGCCACGACGAAGCCGACTTCATCATGGCTTACTGGTCGAATCAGCCCAGCGTGGTAGACCTGGACGAGACGTGCATATGATCGGCATCGTCATTCCGGCCCACAACGAAGCCCGGCGTCTGGGTCGATGCCTGAAGGCTGCCTCGGCTGCCGCCCAACACGCTGCGGTAGCCGGTCATGAGGTCGATATTCTGGTGGTGCTCGATCGCTGTACCGACGGCACCGCCGCCGTCGCCCGGCGCCATGGTGCACACACCTTCGCCATCGATGCCGGTAATGTCGGCATGGCTCGGCGCGCGGGCGCAGAATGGATGCTCGCGCGCGGTGCCACATGGCTCGCCTGCACAGACGCCGACAGCCAGGTTCCTGCCCACTGGCTGACGTCACAGCTCGAATGCGGCGCTGAAGTCGTCTGCGGTACGGTCCATGTGAGCCACTGGCAGCCCTGGCAGACCGCTGCGTTGCGCAAGCTCTACCTGAGCCGCTACGAGGCACGTGACGGTCATCGTCATATTCATGGAGCCAATCTCGGTGTGAGCGCCCAGGCGTATCAGCGCGTCGACGGTTTCCAGCCACTGGCTGCCCACGAGGATGTTCAACTGGTGCGGGACCTGGAAGCGCTGGGGGTGCCGATCAGTTGGTCGGCTGCGCACAGTGTGGCCACCAGCAGCCGGCGCGAGTGTCGAGCACGCGAAGGGTTTGGCGATTACCTGGCCGGCCTGCAGGAGCACCTGCAGGCCTAGCAGGTGTGAGTGTACTCAGGAAGCCTTGCGCGTACGTTTGGCGGGCTTCTTCGCCGCAGCCGGTTTCTTCTTGGGAGACGCGGTGCTTTTGCCGCCGAGGCTGCGTTTGAGCAGCTCGGTGAGATCGATGATGTCTGCGCTCTTCTCGCCGCTGCTGTCCTCGCCCTTCTCCACCGTCTCGATCTTGCCTTTGCTGGCTTTTTCCGCGACCAACTCCATGATTGTGTCCCGAAACGCGTCGTGATACTCGTCCGGTGACCAGGTGCCGGTCATGTCTTGAACCAGACGCTTGGCCATGTCCAGTTCCCGTTTGTCCACTTTGGCCTTGGTCACAGTCGTGTCCAGTTCAAGGGTATCGAGCCCACGTACCTCATCGGGCCAGCGCAACGTGATCATTACCAGGGCTTCATCCAGGGGTCGGATAAGCGCAAGGTGCTGGCGTGTGTGCAGCACGACTGTCGCCAAAGCCACTTTGCCGGTGGTGGCCAGCGTTTCGCGCAACAGCGCATAGACCTTACCGCCGCGCCGGTCAGGGCTCAGGTAATAAGGGGTGTCGAAGTGTTGAAGGGGAATTTCCCCTGCGTCCACGAATGAAAAGATGTCGATCGTCTGAGTGGCCTCCGGGCGGGCCTTGCGGATCTCCTGTTCACTGATCACCACATAGCGGCCCTTCTCGTACTCTACGCCCTTGACGATGTTCTCCTTGTCGATGTCCTTGCCGGTGACCTTATTGATGCGCTTGTAGCCCACTGGGTCCATGCTGCGCTTGTCCAGCCAGTCAAAATCAACGCGTTCACTGCTGACGGCGGAGTTGAGCGCCACGGGGATGTGTACCAAACCGAAACTGATGGCGCCTTTCCAGATTGCCCTGGCCATTGACATGCTCCCTGAGTGATCTGCTGATACCTCAAGTGACTGCGCCACATCAGGAAAGGTTTAACCGCAGTGCCCGGTGGCTCCCACAGCCATAGGCAGATATTCAGGCAGGATTGAAGAGCACCCGCTTGAAGGCTTCTGCCGCCAAGTGCACCTGCACGGACCAGTCGGTGGCCGCATCGCTCCCGGCATCGTCGGAGATGTATTTCAGGCATACGAACGGGATGTCCTCGGACCGTGCGACAAGCGCCAGCGCATAGGCCTCCATGTCGACCACGTCATAGGGCGCATCACCGTGCCTGATCTCGAAATTATCGCCTGTGCCACAGGTTTCGATAGGCAGCCCCGCAATGGCCAGCCCATGTTCAAGTACGACAGGGATGTCGGAAAGCGGCGTTTCGTAACGCGCAAACCCCAGAGGCGTGACGTCCATGTCGCGCTGGACGAACCGTGTGCAGCACACCAGGCTGCCCTTGCCATGCAGCCGACTGCCTGCCGAGCCGAGATTGACAATGAGCCTGGGCCTGCGCGTAGTCACAGCGCGGGTGAGCGCGATGGCCGCGTTCACCTTGCCAATACCGGTGAAGACCGTATTCAGATGCCCGAACAGACCGCCCGCCTCTGCCTCCAGGGCAAAGACGAACAGCGTGTCTTCCAGGGCTACACGGGGGAACAGCGGGGTCAGCATCATGGCTACGGTCCTTGGAGAAACGGTTGTCGATCCCGCTATTCTCATTGAACCGGTGGTTAGGTCAAGGATGTGTCTGCACAGGCAGGTCTGCTACGGCAGCCGCTTAACGCCACGATGGTCCAGGCGTGTCGATAACACTCCGGTCTCAACGATTGCGCGTAACCGTCAGCGCTACCGCGGCGATACGTTCCACCCGCTCATACCCCGGCTCCAATAATTGCTCGCCGAACACGTCAGGGTCGATCTCTCGATAGACCCAGGAAAATTCAGGGCCTGCCAGCTGCTCGCGAACGCCTTCGAGCAAAGCGTCTGCCCCTTCGACGATAGCAACGCCGGTATACAGCAACAGTGATCCGCCCACGCTCAGTCGCTCAAGGCTCTGTTCGATGATGCGTCGCGAAAGCTCCGCCCCAAGTGAACCTCCGCCATGACGATACGTGCGTTCCCCATCGTCAAGCATGTAGGGCGGATTGGCCACGATCAGGTCGAACTCACCTGTCACATCTTGCAGAATATCGCTTTGCTGCACAGACACATTATCGATGTCAGCGAGCGCTGTATTGACCGAAGTGAAACGCAGTGCCTTGGGGTTGATATCCACGGCGGTCACCTGCGCATGCTGCGCAGCACGGGCAATCACCAGTGCGCCCACCCCTGTGCCACAGCCAATGTCCACTGCACGCTCTATGCGCTTGGGCGTCGATTGCAGGTGATCCTGGATGACATGAGCGAACCGGTAGCTGTCGGGGCCGAAGAACACCGCATCGCTGGCCTGCGTAGGGTAGGCCGAGTGCACCAGTAGCAGCCCGTCGAGGCTCGACCAACGGACGGTGCTGGCCAATAAGTCTCGATGAGACTTCACCACGCCAGCGGTTTTCATCAAGTCCAGCTCATCGGCCGAAAGCATCGAGCCGGCGAATGGCCGGCTCCAACCGAATACATCCCGGACGGTGCAAGCCTTCTCAGCGCCTGGTCGCGCATTGACCAATGCATGGGTCGCCGGGGTCACGCAGGTAAAGTGGTAACCACCAGCGCGAAGGCGCTTTCCTAGCTGTAGCAGAGCCTGGTCAGCGGCTGTCTGTGGTGAATCGAGGGGCATCAGTGAGATCCTTCCTGGAGCAGGCCAGTGGCCTGTATGTAAGCCTGGGTCGCGGCCAGTCCTTCGGGCGTCGCATGTTTATTGCCGGACATGGCACAGATCAACGTATCCATATCGTGGTGCGCAGGGCGCTGCCGCTGGGTAACCGGCGCCTGGTCCTGCAACTGCAGGGCGGCCTCCCAGCTGCCAGGTAACACACGGCGAATGCGAGATTGTGAACCTGCGGCGATCCAATCGTGCCACAGCTGCTTCTCGTAGGCGGTAAATACACCATACATGGGCGCGGTTGGCCCCTCGATCAGCGTCCACCAGCGGCTTTGCTCAGGAGCTTCGCCGCGGCGAATCCAACCCTGGGCCTGCATGGCGTCAAGAAAGGCCGGCATGGCGCCTGGCTCGGCCAGCCATTGGTTGATGGTGCGTTTTTGCAGACGGCAGTGGTCCGAGTGCATGAACTGCCCAAAATTGCGCTTGTGCTCCAGGGCCTGAAGCAGCTCAGCTTCCAAGTCGAAACTTGCGATGAGCGCAGGGGTGCTGATCCCTAGATCATTGAGACGGTAGCCCCGACGGACCCGCTCATAAAAGCCTGCCACGTCATCAGCCGGGCACAACTGACGCAGGGCCTGGAGCGACAGATGGGCATGACCGCTGGCTGCATTGTCGATAGTGACGTGCAGCTGGAAGTAAAATCCGTCGATGCCCAGCTCAGCCAATTCGTAAGTTGTGATCAACAGGTGCAAAGGCGGTTGTTCGTAGCCAAGGTTGTAGCCGATCACTTCAGGTAAATAGTCCTGGCCATACTCGCCAAGGGCCAATTGCAAGGACGCCTGCAGGTAGCGGGAATCGTCCAGGTCCGGACGCTCCAGGCAGCCGAGCCGGCTCATCAGGCGCTGGTAGATCAGCACGTGGTTGCAGCGAGGGTCACCGCTGCCCAGCTCCTCGAGGTAGGTACGGATCAGGCCGTGGTAGCGTGGATCTCGCCATTGACGCAGGGCACTGAACAACCACGCGCCGTCCACAACCTTGGTGGGTTCGACTTGCTGCAGGAACCACAACGCCTGGGCGCGGTTGGCGAAATAGCGCCGCGGGCCGCCCTGCTTGCGCTGCTCCAGGTACGCCTTGTATCCCTCGGCCACACCGGCAGCGTGCTGCAAGCTCCAGGCGTCGAGTTGCGCTGGGTCATCCGGCAGGTCGTCAGGCATGCTCCGGGCCTGAGCCAACTGGCTATCGAGCCAGGCCCGGCTACTGGTGTCCTGGCCCTCGAGCAGGGCGTGATAGCGATCTTTCAGGCTGGGAGCGATAGATGGGGCTTGGACCATCGCGGCGGTCTGGCGGGTCATGACCGTCATGGCGTATTCCTCGTGCGCGTATTATTGGTTGGCTTTCTGCCCTGGCATTGGCTCAGGGGCTGGCGCAGAACGGGGTGCGGTTTGTTCGTCAGGTTTTTGCATCTGCAAGGACGGCTTGCTGGCATCGGAGTCCTTGCCGGGGTGATTGTTGTCGCGGTCAAAACAACCGCCGACGAGAGTCAAGGCGCCCATGAGAGTGATCAGTGGGAATGTGCGCATGGCTGGCTCCTTATTCGAAGAATCGCAGTGCCAGGCTAGCCTGGCACTGCAAGGCTTCACTTACGACTTGCCGCCTTTGCGGCCCGACTCGCTGGAGTGGCTTGCTTGCCCCCCTTTTTTGCCGGCTTCGGAAGCCTTCTCACGGTCATTGGCGAAGTTGCCCGAATTTTTGCTACCGCCCTGGCTGCCCTGCTGGTTACCGCTACGGCTGTTGTCTTTAGTGGCCATGATCTGAAACCTCTTATGACTTCGGAATGCACGGCGCCAATGCCGTACATGACTTGGGAGTACACCCGTGCGCGAGGATTCGTATTATCGAGAAGGCTTCTGACAAACGGCGTTAAAGAAGGGTCAGCCCAATAGTTGGCGTACCTGTCAGCGGCGATGGCTTTCGTCGCGTCGACCTTGCTGGCCACCGAGCCAATGACCGGTTGCGGCCCAGCAGACGGCAAGTAGCGCTCCGATTAGCATGGCCACCTGTGGATGATCCCCCATCAGGTCCAGGGCCCGCTTTATCCAGCCGCTGACCGCATCCCCGCCTCGGTAGACCACGGTGTCGATGAAGTTCTTGGCCTTGTACTTGTCTTCGGCGCTGACCACGGTGAACAGCATCTCGCGGCCAGGCCGAACCAGGGCATACTCGCCGGCCCGCCGTACGACCATCACGATGACGAACAGGGCGAAGACAGGCGACAAGGCCAGGCACATGAACCCGGCAGCCATGGCCAGCGGCACTGCCACCAGCAACACCCGCACCCCCAGGCGTCGAGCGAGCCGACCGGTGAAAAACAGCTGCGTGAGAATGGCCAGTGCCTGAACGACTGCATCTATTGCGCCGAACACCTGCGTCTGCCGAGTACGGTCGGTGAAGGTTTCACTGACAATGCGAGCCTGTTCGAAATAGAGGAATGTGCTGACACTGGCCAGCAGCACGACGAACAGAGCAATACCGAGCAGGTACGGCGTGCGTATTACCGCCGTTGCACCGGAAAACGGATTGCCGCCCAGTGCGCGGCCCTCGCAAGCGGGATCGCGGGTCGGGAGTGGATTATTCGTGCGCCAACGCTGCAACACCCAGGCGGCCAGTACGCTGCCCAGCAGCAACACGGCCGCGAGCGTCAACAAACCGGGGTGTCCGAGGGGCGCAACCAGCAGCGTGCCGAGCAGCGGCCCGCACAATCCGCCCACACTCGCCCCTGCTGCCAGTACGCCGAACAGGCGCTTGCCTTGCTCGGTGCTGAACAGGTCGGCAAGTACGCTCCAGGCCAACGAGATACTCAGCAGATTGAATACCGACAACCAGATATAGAACGCCCGCGCCACCCAAGGCCCGTCGGGATGGCGTGCCAATAGCGCGGCAAAGGCGAGCAGGTTGCAGATGAAGAAGCCATAGGTCCAGGGCAATATGTGCCGGCGCCGTACACGGGAGGCCATCCAACCAAACACAGGCAGGCAAACCAACGTGGCGATGAAGGTACCGGTGAACAGCCATTGCAGGTTTTCGACGCCACCGGCAACGCCCATGGTTTCTCGCACGGGCCGGAGCATGAAATACCCCGTGAACAGCATGAAGAACAGTAGGCTGCCTGCCAGAACCGCTGGCGCTTCCCCGGGCCGCATGTCCAGCATCTGCTGTAGGCGCTGTCGCCGCGTCACCATGGTGTCAGGCGAACTGTTTGATCAGCGCTTGCTGCTGCGCCTGGGTAAGCATCGGACCCTGCCCTGCCTTGAGTTGGTCCAACTGACGATCCAGTCGGCCAGTGGCCGGTATCACGGCGGTGACTGCCGGGTGGCTGAGTGCGAACTTCAGGAACAACTGGGCCCAGCTACCGACGCCCTGTTCCTGTGCCCATTCTGGAAGGGCGCGATCCTTGACCGCCGCGAACAGACGACCGTCATCGAAGGCGCGGTTGATCAGCACCGCCACGCCCTTGTCACGGCACAAGGGAAGAAGCTCACGCGCAGCGCCAGGGGCATTGACTGCGTAATTGATCTGGATGAAGTCCAGAGCCTGGCTGCGCACGATCGCGGCCACCTGGTCGTGTCCCGAGTCCAGATAGTGGGTGATGCCCACATAGCGTGTCTTGCCCTGTTGCTTGAGTTCACGTGCATAGGGCAACTGCTGTTGCCAGTCACGCAAATTGTGCACTTGTAGCAGGTCCACCTTGTCCGTGCGCAGGCTGCGCAGCGTGCCGTCCCATTGGGCCTGCGCATCTGCGCGGCTGTTGGCGGCGATCTTGGTGGCAATGAAGCACTGGCGGTGCCACCCGCCTTCGGCGAGCAGTTGACCCAGGATGCTGTCGGCGCCGCCGTAGTTGGGAGAGGTGTCGATGACCCGACCGCCACCTTTGAAGAAGGCTTCAAGCACCTGATACAGCTGCCGGTAGTCCGCTGAGCCGGCCTCGACTTCGAAGCTGCCTGACGTGCCGGCGCCGATCACCGGCAGTAGCTCACCCGTTGACGGAATCGGCCGCGAGAGCAGGCTCGCCATTGCAGCTGCGCTCAGCCAGGGGCTGGTGGCCAGCAGACCGATCGCAGCGCCCGCACGTAGGACATCCCGACGTCCATACATAGGAAATCTCCGTAACAGAGCGGAAATATCCAATGCTAGTTCGTGGAAGCTGTCTTGCGATCATCTTGTGTATCTGGATGTTTAAGCCTCGGGCTGCAACAACAGGCGCAAGTCCAGCGAACCCTGCGCCATCGGCGGGCACCAGTAGTAGCCCCCGGTCAGCGGGCGTGTGAACTGATACAGGGCATCGATCACACCGTCCTCCAGCCCGCTCATGCGGCGCAGCTGAACCTCGAACGAGGTGAAAGACGTACCCAGCGCCACGAACGCCAGCCCTGCACCGCGGGTATCAGCCCAGGAAACCGAGCGACGCACCATGAAAGCCTCCGGTGCATAGCTTTCCTGGGCAGTACGCTTCACATGGGCGGACTCAGGCGCATCCTCCAGTTCCTCGTTATCGCTCAGGCGCCGGCCGATGATGTTGTCCTGCACCTGCTGTGGCAGCGATTTGAAGTAGTGCATGTCGTGCTTCCACAGCTGGAACGCGGCGAAGCTCGACCCCTGCAAGCCAGGCGCGCCCTCACTCAGGATGGCGGCTTCGATGGCGTCGTCGCCGCTGGGGTTTTCCGTGCCGTCTTCGTAGCCCGTCAGATCCCGGCCGCCTCGGTGGAGGAAGCCATCAACATGATCAACCAGCGCAAAGGCTGGGCTCAATAGACGCTCCAGCGCCTGGGCCTGCAGATACAGGTCCCCGCGTTCGTCTCCCCGCAACCACAGCCACAGCGCATGCTGGGTACTGGGGTTCTCGACCGCGGCGTCCAGCAGCGGGAACGGGGTCAGGCCTTGGATCTGGGCGTTCAGGGCTTTTGCCAAAGGGGCGCCCACACCCAGTGTCACACGCAGGCCGTCGACATGGCCCAGCAAGGCATCGAGGGCCGCAGGCACGGCCTCGGTTGACTCGATGGAGAAGAACAGGTGACGCGCGTGCACCGGCACGGGCGTGGCAAGCAGACCTTGCTGATACGGCATGAAGGGCGAGTCCTGGGGTGAAAAGCGCGCATGCTACTGCGCAGGTCCAGACAGTGCAATGTATGCCGGGCAGGCAGGATGGTGGAGGCAACCCGGTCAGCAAAGGCGCCTGTGCGCTTGAGACCTCAGAGAGCAGAGCCCCTGTTGCGCCGCAGCTCGCGCACCAGCCGCTTTAACGGGGGCGCGTAGAAAAAACCGAACGACACGCTACCCTTGCGCCCTTTGACGGCGTGGTGCAGCCGATGCGCGCGGTGCAGGCGCGTCAGGTACCGCCCCACCGGGCGCACCGTGCGGGGCCAGTGACGGTGAAAAAAGCCGTCATGCGCGATTACGTACAGCGCGCCGTAAGCCGCCACCCCGCCTCCGACCCACTGCAATGGCGCATGCCCGGCTTTGCCGACCGCCACCAGTGCCAGCGAAATCACCGCCAGTGCCAGCAGGTACACGTCGTTGGTTTCGAGCACGCCCAGCTGGGGTTCGTGGTGCGAGCGATGCAGCCACCAGCCCCAGCCATGCATGATGTACTTGTGCGCCAAGGTGCCGACACCCTCCATGGCCACCAAGGTGCCAAGCAGGACGAGGATATTGAACAGCATGGATCAGCCCGCAACGGTTCAGAAAAGGCAAAAGGTTAACCATTGGCCGTGAATTTTTCCATCGTACCGGCAGGCTTGTCAGGCATTTGCGGATGAAGCCATTGTCATGTTTTTACCCTTGACCTGATCGAGGGTCGGGCTTATCGTCCGCGCCGCACTTTTGCATTCACCAATAGGAGCCCTGCATTGGACACTAGCCCCAGTCGCTTGCGACAGGCCCACGCGGCGCGCTAGCCCGGCAGTCTCCCACGCTGCCTGGCCGAGTTGCCGAGGCAGCCGATGCACAGCATCGCCCCCTCCTTCCCCCCCCGTGGTCCTTTCGCATCTCTGGTTTTTACCACCGCGCTTTCTTGAGTGATGGCGTTAGAGCGGGCCTGTGCCCGTGGAAGAGGTTCATAATGGATTGGAAAGTATTTCTGCTGCGTGTCAGCACCGCCCTGCTGCTGGGGGCTTTGATCGGCGCCGAACGCCAATTGCGTCAGCGCTTGACTGGCCTGCGCACCAACGGCCTGGTCAGTACGGGTGCCTGTCTGTTTGTACTGATGACCCAGGCGGTTCCAGGCATGGCGCCTACCGACGCCTCCCGGGTGGCGGCGTATGTGGTGTCGGGTATCGGTTTCCTGGGCGGCGGCGTCATCATGCGTGACGGCTTCAATGTGCGGGGGCTGAACACCGCGGCAACGCTGTGGTGCACCGCTGCCATCGGCGTGCTGTGCAGCCTGGGGCTGCTGCTCGAAGCAGCCCTGGGCGCGGTGGTCGTGCTGTGCGCCAACATCTTGCTAAGGGATATCGCCCAACGCCTGGACCGCCAGGAGGTGGTGCCCGCCACGGAGGTAGAACAGCAGTTCGAGGTGCGTATTGTCTGTCGAGCCCAGGATGAGATTCAGGTACGCAGCTTGATGCTGCATAGCCTCGGCGAGCCTGAACTGCGCCTGCAGTCCTTGCACAGCGAGGACTTGCCAGACCCGGCCCGCCTGGAAGTGCGTGCCCAGTTGCTGGGTACCTCACAGGCGCCCGCCCAGTTGGAGCGGCTGGTCAGCCGGGTCAGCCTGGAGAAGGGCGTCAGTTCGGTACGTTGGCAACTTCAGGCATGAAGTCGATGCCCGCCAGGGCCAGGCGGGCTGCCTGCATCCCGATGCGGTTCTCAAGGGTCAGCGACCGCGTAGCGGTCCCGGCCCTGGCGCTTGGCTTCATACAGTGCCGCATCTGCGGCTTCGAGCAGTTGCTGTGGACTCTGTTCACTGCGCGTGGGTTCTGCCACCGCAATACCCGCACTGAAAGAGACGATCCCCAGTGGACTGCCCGCATGCACCAGCATCTCCTTGCGCAGAGCTTGCTGCAGCGTCTCGACAAACGCCTTGGCTCCGCGTAAATCCGTGTCGGGTAACAGCAAGGTAAACTCCTCGCCCCCGTAGCGTACGGCCAGATCTGCCGGACGCTGGGCGGCTTGGCGCAGCAGTTCGCCGAAGCGTTGCAAGCACTGATCGCCTGCCGCATGTCCGTAACGGTCGTTGTAGGCCTTGAAATGATCCAGGTCGAGCATCACCACGCACACCGGATACGCCTGGCGCCGAGCCCTGCGCAGCTCGGGCTCGAACACCGCGTCCAGCCTGCGACGATTACCCAACCCGGTCAGGCTGTCGGTCAAGGCAAGGGTCTTGAGGGTCTGGTGGGCCTGGTGCAAGGCGCGCTCGATCACGATGCGTTCGCGCACCTGGCGAAGGACCACCCAACCGAACAACGCAAGGACCATGACCAGCACCAGTAACACCACCAGCGATTTGATTGCATCCTGGCGCCAGGGGGCGATGATTGACTCGCGTGACAGGCCCGCTTCGACCACCAGCGGGTAGCTGGCCAAGGCTCGGTAAGCGTACAGGCGCGGTGTACCATCGACGACGGCCACCGCTTCGACCAACCCTTGGGCTGCATAGGGCAGGTGGTGCTTGAAAATATCGCTGTTGGCCAGGTTACGCTCAAGCAGCGGTTCCACGAATGGGCGCCGCACCAGGATCGTACCGTCGCGCTTGGCCAGCACCAGCGCACCACGTTCGTCGATCTTGAATTCGCCGTAGTAACGCACGAACCAGTCGACCTTGATGGTCCCAAGCAGTACGCCCGCAAAACGCCCATCCGGATAATTCAGGCGCCGAGAAATAGGTACGATCAGATCGCCCGTCGAGCGGCTGCGTACCACTGCACCGATGCGAATGGCGCTATCGGGATGGTCGCGGTGGTAGATGAAGTAATCACGGTCGCCATTGTTAGCGGCCGGCGGCGTTGCCGAGCGGTCCGTGACGAGCCAGCGACCATGGCTGTCGTAGATGAACAGGCCGTGGAGCTGAGGGATGATGCGCACCTGTTGGCTGAGCAACCCATGCATGCGTTTGCGATCCAAGTGCTCGAACCCATCGCCTTGCACGCGCTCCACCAGCGCCGCACTGATGGAATCGACCTGGCGAATGGCATCCTCGGCATGCTGGGCGGTGGCCTGGGCCAGATTGGTCACCATGTTCGCGGCATTGTGGAACGCGTCCCGGTAATCACGCCAGATTCGCCAGCCCTCAACGGCTGCGAACGTGGTCATGACCACCAGCATGAACGCCAGCACCAGGCGAAACAGGGCTACCGCTCGTCCCTGGCCCGCCAGCGCAAGGGCTCTTTCTTCATCGGTCTGCCTGGCGCTTCGCATGCACATCCCCTGCACGTGCTTGGTCAACGCTGTTGACCACTGCCACACCCTGTTGATGCAAAAAAGATGAAACCTTTGGCCTGCGCGCGCCCTCAACAGTACGCGACACTGATGTCGCGCCATCGTTTAAGGAGTGAAACATGAGCAATCTCTTCGTCAAGCGCGTCGGCCTTTCCATGGTGCTGGGCATGGCCTCGGTTCACGCCTTTGCTGCCAGCTCGGACGACTTCGTAGACGCGGCTACCGAAGCCGGCATCGCAGAGATCGTGACCGGCAACCTTGCTTTGGAAAAAAGCCAGAACGCCGAGATCAAGACCTTTGCCCAGCACATGGTGACCGACCACACCAAGGCCAACCAGGAGCTGGCAGAAATTGCCAAGAAGCTGGACATCTCGGTGCCCGATGATGCGGCCATCACCGACAAGGTGAAAAAAGTGATTCTGGAATGGCGTGACGAGTCCTTCGACAAGTCTTACGTGAACAATCAGGTCGATGCTCACGAGAAGACCGTCGAACTGTTCAAGAAAGAAGCCACTTCTTCTGACAAGGCTGAGCTCAAGGCATTCGCTGCCAAGACCCTGCCAACCCTTGAGAAACACCTGCAAGAAGCCAAGGCACTGCAAACCCAGCATGGCAAGTGAGGCGCGCATGAGTAACGACGCACTGAAAAGCGAAATCCTGACCCGACTCAACCATGCTCACCCCCATGGTCTGGGCAAGGAACTGCTGGACAACTACCGCGGTGAAAAAGCTGTGGCCGGCATGCTTAAATCGCTGCAGGACGATGGCCTGATCCACGACGGTAGCGTAAGTGTGGATGCTGAACATGAGATGACGCTCAACTACCCGATCAAGCTCTCTGCCAAGGGTGTCGAGGCGGCCAAGCAGGCTGAAGTGGAAAAACAGGCACAAGCCTGACGTCCGCTGGTCAGCACGGGCAAAGTCCACCCTGACCTTGATGCTGGATAAAAAAGGCCCTGATCGTATCGATCAGGGCCTTTTGCTTGGTGCGTGCCCTTCAGGTGTCTTTCTCTACATCCCTTGGTGGTTTGGCGGGGCCTTGGGGGTCTACCTGAGGATCATCGAGGTCGGGAGAATCAGGGTCAAAGCCAAGGTCATCCGGTTTATCGGCTTCGTCGGTCGAGTGAGGGCCGTGCTGCGTGCCGTGGGTTGTGCCTCGTTCGCTCATGCGGTCTTCTCCAAATGGCTGTCTAAGGAAGAAAGCCGTTGCGCCAGAAAGTTTTATTTATCTTCGCTGACGCTTAGCTGATCCTGACATCGGCGCAACGACGCCTGGTTCTCTGTCAGCTCCCGCTCCAGCGTCTCAAGCTTTAGCGCCTGATCCCGACACAAGACCTTGCTGTCCTCCAGCGCTTTGGCCTGCATAGCCAATTGGCGGCGCAGCTCGTCGCTGCTCCCCTGGGCCTGTGCCAGCATCGTGCGCAAGCCCTGGATCTGGGCGTCGCGCTGCTCTAGCAGCTGTTCCTGAGCCCGCCGTTCGCTGCTCGCCTGGCGATTCTCCCCAAGCAGACGCTCGTTATCACGGTGCAGGCGAGTGAGCTCGTCCTGCTTGACGATCATGGCCTGCTGTAACTGCCGTACTTCGACCTGCATCTGCTGCAACTGAGCTTCGTGACGACGCTGCTCGTGTTCGCGCTGCTCGCGACTGGCCGTGCGGTAGTGCTCAAGCGCATCGCGGGCGTGTCGGTGCTTGTCTTCCAGGGATTTGACCTGCTCATCCTTATCCGCCAGGCGTACTTGCAGTTCCCCCAGGGACTGGTTGAGGCTGGCGCTGCGCAGCTGCTCAGCCTGTAGCGTGCTGAGCGTGCTGGTGAGTTTCTCTGACTCCGCGCGCAGGGCCGCTGCATCGATTTCGTGTTGTTGCTCAGCCGCTGCAAGCGCCTGCTGGGCTGCCGCCAAGGCCGCCTCGAGCTTCTCGCGCTGCTCGGTGAACACGCTTTCAGCACGCTCGATCACCAAGTCCGCTTCATCTTGCAGTTGCGTCGCCAACTGTCCTACCAGGCGGCTCAACACTTCACTGATCGGCGCGCCACCTTCGGAGGGCATTGGCTGCTGTCCGTTGAGCTCCTTGAGGTAGCGGTGAATGGTGGTTTTCGAGCCCGTATTGCCCAGCTCGATGCGGATGGCATCGATGCTGGGGTTCTCCCCTCTTGCAATCAGAGCCTGCCTGGCCTGTTGCACAACCACCTTGTTGATACCGCCACGTGCCATGCATGCTCCTACGATTTCGTAATGTTGTACGTACTATGTAATTACGTACCAATTCTGCTGGTTCCGAACTGCTAAAACAAGTGCAATCTCACATGGAATAATCACGGCTTATCGAATGTTAGGCCGATTTTGAGCCGGTTCTGGTCGCCACCAGCCCGTCTCAGCGTGTACAGGGTGGTTGATCGGCATACGGCGCCTTGTGCGAGGAGGCATTCGAGAGCCAACATAAGCGCCTCCTTAGAATGCACAGTGGCCCCGCATGTCGCTCGAGAACTACCAGGCAATCGCCGAAAGCATTGCCCTGTTGCTGTATCCCCATGCCGAAGTCGTCGTCCATGACCTGCGCACCCAGACGGTGGTGCATATCGCCAACAACATCTCCAAGCGCAGCCTGGGAGATGACTCGGCCATTGCCGAGGACCTGGACGATCTGCTCGGCGGCGCCAAGTTGGGCCCATATGAGAAGTTGAACTGGAACGGTCAGAAGGTGCGCTCCATCAGTACGGTCTTGCGCGATGAGCAGGGTGATGCTCGGCACCTGATGTGCATCAACCTGGACCTGCCGGTGCTCGAAAACGCCCGTCATGCGCTGGAGGCGTTCTTTCAAATGGGTCGCCTGGTCGAGCAGCCTCAGGCGCTGTTTCGCGATGACTGGCAAGAGCGCATCAATACCTTCATGCATGCTTGGCTCAAGGCGCGCCATTTGTCCCTGCAGACAATGCAGATGGGAGACAAGCGCAGTCTGGTGCAAGCGTTGCATGCCGAGGGTGCGTTCGAAGGCCGAAGCGGCGTGGACTATGTGGCCAATGTGCTGAACATGGGGCGTGCGACGGTTTACAGATACCTCAAGGCGCTCAGGAGAGTACACACGACGCCGCGGAACTGGCGGGCCTTGCCAACCTCATCGTCAGCGCCACACCTTCGCGCGAGCCGCTGTTGCAGGCGCACTAAATACAACCGGGCACTCACATCACTGCTGTCGGTGCGGACGGCCCTGGCAAGCAAGAGCTGGACCCTGGGCTGGTCGCCAGGGCCGACCGCTTGGTCGTCGACTCGATCACCCAGTGCGCCCAATATGGCGAGGTGTCCCATGCGCTCGGCAAAGGCCTGGTGACCGCAAGCCAACTGGTCGAACTTGGCGCGCTGCTGGCAAGCCGAGCCCGTGGCCGGGAGTCCGACGACCAGATCACGTTGGCTGACCTGACCGGCGTTGCCGTTCAGGATGCGCAGATCGCCGATTGTGTGCTGGCGGCCATCGGCGCCTGAAAGCGCCGGATTCAGAACTCGCGTTGTACCTGCGCAGGCCGGCGCCGCATCAGTACTTTTCCGTTGCGCACCGACACCAGCGCGTGGCCCTGGCTGCGCACCATCTCGTAGTCGTCCGGGGCCGAGAGCAGCAGCAGGTTCGCAGGGCGACCGGTCTCGATGCCATAGCGCTCACCCAGGTTCAAGGCGCGGGCACTGTTGTCGGTGATCAGGTCCAGGCAGCGCTGCAGGTCCTGATAGCCCAGCATGTGGCAAATGTGCAGGCCCGCCTCGAGCACGCGCAGGATATTGCCGTTGCCCAGGGGGTACCACGGATCGACGATCGAGTCCTGGCCGAAGCACACGTTCATGCCAGCACGGTCGAGTTCGGCGACACGGGTGACCCCACGGCGCTTCGGATAGGTATCAAAGCGCCCTTGCAGATGAATGCTCTCGGTGGGGCATGACACGAAATTGATGCCGGACAGCTTCAACAGCCGAATATGCCCTGGAAGGACAAGAGGTCAACACCAGTCCCAGTATCGGGGTCAGCATCTGCCCGCGCGATGGCCAGGACATCGACAGCCTGGTGCGCAGCGCCGATGCGGCCATGTATTCGGCCAAGCAGGCCGGCCGCGCGCAGTACCGCTATTTCGACCCCTCCCTGAACGTGGCCGACATCCAGGCATTTTCCCTGGAGCAGGCGTTTGGCGCTGCACTGGCAGGCAGGCAATTCGTCTTGCACTACCAGCCGCAGATCGGCCTCGATGACCACAAGGTCGCAGGCTTTGAAGCGCTTGTACGTTGGCAGCATCCCGAGTTCGGCCTGCTCTACCCCGACCGTTTCATCGCCCTGGCCGAACGCAGCGGCTTCATTGTCGAGTTGGGCTGGGAAGTCCTTCGCCTGGCCTGCGAGGCTTTGTCGGCCTGGCACAGGGAAAGCCGCCAGGTCCGCCTGGCCGTCAACGTGTCTGCCTTGCAGTTGCGTCAGCCTGACTTCACTGTGCGCCTGCTCGACCAACTGAGCGAGCACGGCATTGCCCCCGAGCATCTGGAGCTTGAGATCACCGAAACCACCATCCTCGACCCTGAGGGCCCGGCGATTGCGCATCTACACCGGCTGCGCCAGGCAGGCATCGGGATCAGCCTGGACGACTTTGGCCGAGGCTACGCAGGCTTCGCCCATCTGCATGCACTGCCTTTGAGCAAACTGAAGATTGATCGATCCTTGATCGCCTCGCTGTCCAACAGTCCGGACGACAGCCCCATCGTGGCCTCCACCATCATCCTGGCCAAACGCCTGGGCCTGGTGGTGGTGGCCGAAGGCGTGGAAACCCGCGAGCAGGTCGTGTGCCTGCGCCTGGCGGGGTGCGACGTTGCTCAGGGCTATCATTTCAGCCGGCCCCTGTCCGCCGCGCAGCTGCGTGACTACGTGCCGTTCAAGCATCAGGCGCAGCCCCTGGCCGCGTTGCACTGAAGCGAAGAAGAGCGTGCAAACCCTGGCAAACCCTTGGTACCGGCAGGCCTCAAGGTTTAAGGTGGCACCACTGCATCCATCCGCCGACGCCCGCACCATGACCGATATCGAGCGCTACCTGCGCGCCGCCACGCGTGACAACACCCGCCGCAGCTACCAGGCGGCGGTGGATCATTTCGAGACGCAATGGGGCGGTTTTCTGCCGGCCACTGCCGAAAGCATCGCCCGGTACCTGGCCGACCACGCCCAGCAGCATGCGGTCAGTACCCTGCGCCAGCGCCTGGCGGCCCTCAGCCAGTGGCACATCAGCCAAGGCTTCCCCGACCCCACCAAAGCACCAGTGGTGCGCCAGGTCCTGCGCGGCATCCGCACGCTGCATCCCACCCCGCCCAGGCAGGCAGCGCCATTGCTGCTGCAACATGTGCAAACGGCCGTGACCTGCTTCGAGGAGGAAGCCCGCCAAGCCCAGGCGAACCACGACATGGCCGGGCTGCGCCGCGCCCGGCGCGACACGGCGCTGCTGCTGTTGGGGTTCTGGCGTGGCTTTCGCGGCGATGAACTGGCGCGCTTGCGGGTCGAGCACATACAGGCCGAAGCGGGCGTGGGCATCACGCTGTTTGTGCCGCGCAGCAAAGGCGACCGCGAGGCACTTGGCGTGCAGCACCGCACCCCGGCCCTGAAGGCCCTATGCCCGGTAACGGCCTACCTGCAATGGCTGCAGGTGGCCGGCATCGCCCACGGTCCGGTGTTCCGCAAGCTCGACCGCTGGGGCAATCTCGGTGACCAGCCGCTCAACAGCAACAGCCTGGTGGGCCTGCTGCGGCGCATGTTGGCCCGCGCCCAGGTGCCAGCTGCGCTGTATACCGGTCACTCCCTGCGTCGCGGCTTCGCCACCTGGGCCAGCGCCAATGGCTGGGAGCTCAAGTCGCTCATGAGCTACGTAGGCTGGAAGGACGCCAAGTCGGCGCTGCGCTACATCGATTCGACGCAGCGTTTCGGCGACCTGGCCGTGTTGCCCAGCACACCCCTGCCGGTGCTGGCACCCTGAGCTGCGCGCTTCATCTGCTCAGATGCGCTTGACCCAGGCCCAGAGCCGACCGATGTCACAGGCGCGGGCTTGCAGCAGGCGGGAGGTGTCGCGGCAGGCCTGTTCCAACGTCATGGGACCGTCCACCAGCGCAAAGGCGGCATCTACCCCATGGGCGTACAGCTGCTGATAGCCCTCGCCGAGCATGCCCGCCAGCACGACCACCGGCACGCCATGACGCTTGGCGACCCGGGCCACGCCCATCGGCGTCTTGCCGCGCAGGGTCTGGGCATCAAAACGGCCCTCCCCGGTCACCACCAGGTCCGCGTCCCTGACATGGGCTTGCAGGCCGGCCAGTTCGGCCACCACTTCCACGCCGGCCCGGAACTGGGCACCCATGAAGGCCCTGGCCGCAAAGCCCATGCCCCCGGCGGCGCCGCAGCCTGGGTAATCACGCACATCCTGGCCCAGCAAGCGGGCGCAGTGGTCGGCGAAGTGACCGAGCGCCTGGTCGAGGGCCTGAACCTGTTGCGGGCTGGCCCCCTTCTGCGGCCCGAAGATGGCCGATGCGCCCTGGGGGCCGCACAGCGGGTTGTCCACATCAGCCGCCACTTCGAAATTTACGTGCGCCAGGCGCGGGTCCAGCCCGCTGGCATCGATCCGTGCCAGGCCGGCCAGGGCCAGGCCACCCTCGGCCAGTGGCTGATTGTCTGCATCCAGCAGTCGCAGGCCCAAGGCGCGCAGCATGCCACTGCCCGCATCATTGGTGGCACTGCCGCCGATCGCCAGCACGACGCGCTGCGCGCCGGCGTCGAGCGCCGCGGCGACCAGCTCACCGGTGCCCCAGGTGCAACTGCGGCAGGCGTCGCGCTGACCGGTGGGCACCTGTTGCAGGCCGCTGGCCTGCGCCATTTCGATGATTGCGGTGCGGCTCTGGGGCAGCCAGCCCCAGCCCGCCGCCACAGCTGTGCCCAAGGGGCCGCGCACGGTAAGCCGGCGCAGCTCGCCGTCGCTGGCGGCAAGAATGGCCTGCATCGTGCCTTCGCCACCGTCGGCCATGGGGCACTCGATCAACTGGGCGTCGGGCAGTGCTTCGGCCAGGCCAGCAGCGATGGCGCGCGCCACGTCTGCCGCCTCGAGGCTGTCCTTGAACGAGTCAGGCGCGATGACGATCTTCATGATGATTCTCCTGTCCGGGTAGCGGCATGCTGACAGCTGGCCCGCGAAGCGGCGTCGGTCAAATGCACAAACCGCCCGACGGATTGTTTGGGCAGATGCCAGCGCCAGGCGACAGTGCCCAGCCGGCTATGGCTATCGGATGGGCAGCAACTGCAGCCCCAGGTACAAACTGAGCATGCCCTCCAGGCGCATGGGGTCCACCTCGCCCAGCTCGGCGATGCGTTCAAGCCTGTAACGTAGGCTGTTGCGGTGAATACCCAGCGCCTCGGCACACGCCTGGCTCTGACCATCATGGGCACACCAGGCGCGCAGCGTAGCCAGCAATTGCCCACTGCTGTCGCGGGCCTGAATGCGCAGCAACGGCTCGAGCAGTTCGTCCAGCGCCTCATCGTTGCGATGGCGCCAGAGCAAGGCTGGCAGGCGATAGCGCTGCAAGCTCAGCAGCCGTTCCTGGGGCACCACCTCACGCCCATAGGCCAGCAGGTCGCGCACACGCCGGTAGCCGCGGCGCAGCTGCTCAAGACCCTGCGCGGCGGTACCCATGGCCGAGCGCTCCACCGCCCAACCGTGCCGCTCGATGCGCTCGACCAGCCGTGATACCTCCAGCGCCACGCCTGCCGGGCGACACCACAGCAGCGAGTGGCGCGCTGGGCTCACGCACCAACTGTCGGGGTAGCGGCTCATCAGCCAGCCTGCCAGCGCTTCGGCATCGGGCCCGCTGGCCAACTCGAACAGGCAGGGAATGCGTGGTAGCTGCGGTTTCAGGCCCAGTTGGCGTGCCTCGTCCAGCAGCCGTGAGGCGTCGCCGGTCCCGCCCAGCAGCAAGGCCAGCAAATCGTCGCAGCGCTGCTTGCGCCACTGCTGATCGGCCTGCAGGTGACGCTGGGCCAGCAGCATTTCGGCGGTCATGCGCACCAGCTCGGCATACACCCGAACCTGCTGCGGATCACCCGTCAGCCCCAAGACGCCCATCAGGCGGTCGTCGAGCATCAGCGGCAGGTTCACCCCCGGCTGCACCCCCTTCAGGCAGCGTGCCGCCTCCTGGTCGAGCTCCACGTTGCGGCCATTGGCGAGCACCAGCTGGGCGCCTTCGTGCCGTGTGTTGATACGCTCCGGCTCGCCGCTGCCCAGGATCAGGCCCTGGCTGTCCATGACGTTGACGTTGCAGGGCAGAATGGCCATGGCGCGGTCTACGATATCCTGTGCCAGGTCGTGGTCGAGTTCGAACATTCAACGGTCCTTGGGGGCGTGCGGTTGGGCTCGGGCACAGCAGCAAGGCCCATGGCCTGTGCAAAAGCACAAAGACAGCCACGCCGCCGTCCCCGAGACTCGTTCAGGCGAGCGCCGGAACAGGCGACGCGGTGACAACCATAACAACAGAGAACCCGATCATGGCACACAGCCCCGCCCCTGACCAAGGCACGGACACCACCCGCAATGCGCTGTACCGGCGCATCACCTTGCGGCTGATTCCGTTCATTTTCATCTGCTACCTGTTCAACTACCTCGACCGCGTCAACGTCGGCTTCGCCAAGCTGCAGATGCTCGACGCGCTCAAGTTCAGCGAAACCGTCTACGGCCTCGGTGCCGGTATCTTCTTCATCGGCTACGTCCTGTGCGGCCTTCCGAGCAACCTGGCGCTCAACCGCTTCGGCCCACGGCGCTGGATCGCTTTGATGATGATTGCCTGGGGCAGCTTGTCCACCTGTCTGCTGTTCGTGACGACCCCCACCGAGTTCTATGCCCTGCGCCTGCTCACAGGTGCCGCCGAGGCAGGCTTCTTCCCAGGCGTGGTGCTGTACCTCTCGCGCTGGTTCCCCGGTGCGCGCCGTGGCCGCATCATGGCCTTGTTCATGTCCGCGATCCCGGTCTCGGGCCTGTTGGGCAGCCCGTTCTCCGGCTGGATCCTCGAGCATTTTGCAGCCGGGCAACATGGCCTTGCCGGCTGGCAATGGATGTTCCTGATTCAAGGGCTGCCGACCGTTGCGCTCGGCGTGCTGGCGGTATTCCTGCTCAGCGATGGCTACCAGAAAGCGGCCTGGCTTAGCGATGATGAACGCCGGCTGATCGCCGCCGATCTGCAGGCCGATGCCGACAGCAAGCCGCCCACCACGGGCGACAGCGTTCTGGCCGTGCTGGCCAACCCGCTGATCTGGACCTTCGGCTTCATCTACTTCTGCATCCAGAGCGGCGTGTACGCGATCAACTTCTGGCTGCCTTCGATCATCAAGAACATGGGCTTCGACAACCCCCTGCTCATTGGCTGGTTGAGCGCCATTCCCTACTTGCTGGCCGGGGTTTTCATGATCCTGTGCGGGCGCTCGGCGGACCTTCGCAACGAGCGCCGCTGGCACTTGGTAGTGCCGATGCTGATGGGCGCTGTGGGCCTGCTGATGGCGGTGAATTTCGCGGCTACTCCGGCGATCGCCATCCTGGGCCTGTCCATCGCCACCATGGGCGCCCTCACCGGCCTGCCGATGTTCTGGCCGATGCCCACGGCCTTGCTCAGCGCGGGTGCGGCCGTGGCGGGCCTGGCCCTGATCAACTCGGTCGGCCAAATGGCGGGCTTTCTCAGCCCTTATCTGGTCGGGTTCATCAAGGACCAGACCGGCTCGACCGACGCTGCCCTTTACGCCCTGGCGGCGCTGATCGTGGTGGGTAGCCTGGTGGCCCTGCGCGCCACCCGTATCCTTACGCCCGCACCTGCCACAGCCGACTGACGGTCGCGCCAACGGCGCTTGCTCGTACGGGTCATACGGTCCCGTGCGAGCAAGATTGACCTGCCCTTGTGCCCCGTACTGCGCTCCAGTCGTCAGCTCGACGCAGCCCGACCGGGCAAATCGGCGTCGAACCCTTCCAGAGGCCCCCTTTGGAGAATTCACCATGACCGAACACGCCGTGGCCCGCCTGGCCGACCTCGATGAACACACCCCCCTGCGCGTGGAAGCCGGTAGCGAAGAGCTGATCATCGTCCGTCAGGGCGATCAGGTGCGTGCTTTTCAGGGCAACTGTCCTCATGCAGGCGCGCCGCTGGATGAGGGCCGCGTCTGCGGCGGCTTGCTGATTTGCCCATGGCACAAGGCCGCGTTCGCCGTGGACGAGGGGGCCGTGTGCGAGCCCCCTGCCCTGACCGACCTGCGCCGCTACAAGGCCTGGGTCAAGGATGACCAGGTGTGGGTGGACGACCGCCCTCTGCCCAAGGCGCGCCCGCCCCGGCACAGCGATGCGCGGTGTTTCGTGGTGCTGGGGGCCGGTGCGGCAGGCAGTGCCGCCGTGGCCACGTTGCTCCGCCATGGCTTCAACGGCCGCCTGGTGTGGATCGACCAGGAGCGCCAGCCGGCCTACGACCGCACGGCCCTGAGCAAATTCGTGCTCGCAGGTCAGATGGCCCCGGATGAGGTGCCGATGCTGCTGGAGCCTGATGACCTGCGGATGGGGCAACTGGAGCGTCGGCACGCCAAGGTCCGCTCGCTCAATGCCCAGAAACGCCAGCTCCTGCTGGCCGACGGCCAACGCATTGACTATGACGCCTGTCTGCTCGCCACGGGCGCCAAGGCCCAGCGCCCGGATATCCCGGGGCGTGACCTGCCTGGCGTCTTCACGCTGCGCGCGCGCGCGGACGCGGCGCAACTGCTCGATGCCGTGGAACCGGGTAAACCGGTTGTGATCGTGGGCGACAGTTTCATCGGCCTGGAAGCGGCCTCGGCGTTGAGCGAATACGGTGCCCAGGTCCATGTAATCGGACGGCACGATGTCCCGCTGGCCAAGCAGCTGGGCGAGCGCATCGGCCGGGCGATTCGTGCCTTGCACGAGCGCAAGGGCGTCACTTTCCATGGCCCGGCCGAGGTGAAGGCGATCGAAGGCGTAGATCAGGTCGAAGCGGTCGTGCTTGGCAGCGGCGAGCGCGTGGACTGCCAGGCGGTGCTGCTGGGAACGGGGGTAGCCCCGGCCACGGCTTTTCTCAATGGGGTGTCGCTGGCCGACGACCATGGCGTGCCGGTCAATAGTGAAATGCAGGTGGCCGAAGGCCTGTGGGCGGCGGGTGACATGGCCACCTTCCCACTCGCCGGCCAATCGGTGCGCATCGAACACTGGCGGCTGGCGCAGCAACACGGCGTCATCGCCGCGGCAAACATGCTGGGCCAGCAGCGCCGCTACGCCGACGTGCCGTTTTTCTGGACCTATCACCATGGGCAGCGGTTCGAAGTGCTCGGCCACGCTCGGCAGTGGGACGCCATCACCTTCGTCGGCGCCCCGGAAAGCGGGGATTTCATTGCGCTGCAGTGCCTGGCGGATCAGGTACAGGCCGTGGTTGCCAAAGGTTATGCCTCAGCCATGATGCAGCTGTCGCAACGCATGAAGCGGCCGCTCACCACCGCCGAGGCCCTCGAACTGATCCACTGAGCGCCCTGGCCGCGCGTCTGGGCTGGCAGCGCGCCATCAGCTAGGGTTATCTTCACCCCTGATAACAATAACTGTGGAGCGCCCATGCCCGCTCATAACCCTGCCTCGGAACTGGCGGCCTTCGTCGACAGTCATTTCGGCCACCGCGGCCTGGTCCCGGAAGCGGTGATCGCCGAATCCTGGTACCGCAGTGTCACCCAGCACCGCCTGGACCCAAGTGTGCACCCGACGGACAATATGCTCAGTGCCGCCGAAATCCGCCAGCTGCAAGCCCAGCACCAGGCCTACCTGACCCTCGCCAGCCAGGGCGTGAGTGGCTTGGCCCGGCGGGTGGCCGATGCAGGTTTTGCCGTTTTGCTCAGCGATGCGGCGGGGGTCACGCTCGATGCCCGCCTGCCTGCCGACGCCGGGCACTTCACCGGGTCCGGGCTGGTGGTGGGGGCGCGCTGGGACGAGTCCATCGCCGGCACCAACGGCATCGGCACCGCGCTGGCCTCACAACAGGCGCTGACCATTCACCGTCAGGAACATTTCCTGGCCAGCAATGCCCGGCTCAGTTGCTCGGTCTCGCCGATTTTCGACAGCCATAACCACCTGCTGGGTTGCCTGAACGCGACCTGCTTGTACAACGATGGGCCCAAGCAGGCCCAGCACCTGACCTTGCAGTTGGTGACGCTGTACGCGCGGCTGATCGAAAACGCGCATTTTCGCCAGCGTTACCGCGACTGCCTGACCCTCGCGGTCAAGCCCTGCGACGGCGATGCGGACCTGGCAGCCGAGCAATTGCTGGCCCTCGACGAGGGTGGCCGTATCGTCGGGGCCAACCGGGCCGCGTTCAACAGCAACCCCCATGCCCTGCTCGGCCTGCGTATCGAGCAGGTGTTGAGTGCCGACATCGACCAGTTGCTGGCCCTGACCCAGGGCGGCGCTCGGGGCACGCAGCTGTACGATGCGTGCCAGGTCACGGGCCTTGAGGTTGGCCTGCGCGTGCCGCGCGCTTATCGCCCTTGTGCCTCGACTGCACCGGCGGCCTCTGCCAACGCGCATCCGACACTCGACCAGCTGGCCGGCGGCGACCCGCAGCTGCAGCACGCCGTCGCGCGCCTGCGCAAGGTGCTGGACAAGGACATCGCGCTGCTGCTCAGCGGTGAAACCGGCACCGGCAAGGAAGCGTTCGCTCGCGCCCTGCACCAGGCAAGCGCCCGAAGCGCCCGGCCTTTCGTGGCGCTCAATTGCGCTGCCATTCCCGAAGCACTGATCGAAAGCGAGTTGTTCGGCTACCGGCCCGGCAGCTTCACCGGGGCGGACCGCAAGGGCATGAAGGGCAAGCTGGAACAGGCCAACGGCGGCACGCTGTTTCTCGATGAAATAGGCGACATGCCGGCCGATCTGCAAACCCGTCTGCTAAGGGTGCTGGCGGAACGGGAGCTAGTGGCGCTGGGGGCGGCCACGCCGGTGAGGCTGGATATTCAGGTGATATCGGCGACGCACCAGGACCTGACTGCCAGGATCGCCACCCACCAATTCCGCGAGGACCTCTACTACCGGCTCTGTGGCATGCGCATCACGCTGCCGGCGCTGCGCGAGCGCAGTGACCGGGCGCACGTGATCGAGGGTCTGCTGGCACGTCTGGCACCAGGGCTGAACCTGTCAGCACCTGCACACGCCGCCCTGCTGGCCTACTCCTGGCCGGGTAACATTCGCCAACTGCTCAATGCCCTGCGCCAGGGCGCGGCCCTGGCAGAAGGCGGGTGCATCGAACTGGCCGACCTGCCCGCCGAGTTGCAGCTTGGGCAGGTCGAACCGAGCAGGACAATCTGCGCAACGCCGCAGCTTGGGCAGCAGGTCGAGGAGGCTGAAGCTGACCATCTGCTAACGCTGCTGCGCCGTACCCAGTGGAACATGAGCGCCGCCGCCCAGGCCGCTGGCATCTCGCGCTCCACGTTGTACCGCAAGATCAGGCGCCACGGCATCGTGCAACCCAATCGCCAGGGCCACTGAGCCCAGTGCCCTGCCGTGACGGCGGGGCACTGGCAACTGCCGAGCTTCAACCCTGGATGTAGACCACCTGCGTGCGCGTGTACTCATAGAGCCCATGCTTACCGTCGGCCCCGCCTATGCCCGACTTGCGGGCCCCGGCGTGGAAGCCTTGCATGGCCTCGAAGTTTTCGCGGTTGATGTAGGTCTCGCCAAAGTCGATTTCCCGGCATGCCTTGAGCGCGGCGTTCAGATCGCGGGTATAGAGCGACGAGGTCAGCCCGTACTCGCTGTCGTTGGCCAGGGCAATGGCTTCGTCCAGGTCCTCCACCACCTGGATCGGTAATACCGGCCCGAAGATTTCCTTGCGCATGATCTCCATGTCGCCCGCGCAGCCTGCCAGCACGGTGGGCTGATAATGAAAACCGCTGCCAAGGTCGGCCACCTGCCCGCCCGTGACCACCTGCGCGCCCTGGGCCTGGGCGGTGCGCACCATCTGCGCCACCTTGTCCAGGCCGGCCTGGTTGATCAGCGGCCCCATGTGCAGGTCCTCCTGCGTCGATGGGTCCCCATAGCGCGTGGCGGCCATCGCCTGGGCCACCTGATCGATGAACCGATCAGCCACCTGGCGCGCCACGTACACGCGCTCTGCGCAGTTGCACACCTGTCCGGTGTTGATCACCCGCGAGGCGACGATCGCGTTCACTGCCAGGTTCAGGTCGGCATCGGCCAACACGATGGCAGGCGCCTTGCCGCCCAGTTCCAAGTTCAGCTTGGTGATGTTCGGCGCCGCCGCTGCCATGATCCGTGCACCGGTCGCCACACTGCCGGTGAAACTCACCATATCCACGCCGGGGTGACTGGACAGGCCGTGGCCCACGGCGGCGCCTGTGCCGCCGACCACGTTGAACACCCCGGGTGGCAGGCCGGTTTCGGCCACCAGCCGGGCGAACGCGTAGCAGTTGATCGGGGTTTCCTCACTGGGCTTGACCACGATGGTGTTGCCGGTGATGAGCGCCGGCGCCATCTTGCGGGCGATCAGGAAGAACGGGAAGTTCCACGGCAGAATGCCTGCCACCACGCCCACCGGTTTGCGCATGAGAAACACATGCTCGGCCTGACGGTCGCTGGTCAACACCTCACCTTCCAGGCGCCGCGCCCACTCGGCCATGTAGTCCAGATAATCGGCCGTGAAGCCGACTTCCACCTGGGCCAGAGCCGGGACCTTGCCGCCTTCCAGGGTAATGGTCCGGGCCAGCTGGTCGGCATTGGCCCGTATCCGGCTCGCGATAGCACGCAGGTAGCCCGCGCGTTCCTGCGCAGGCCGGGCTGCCCAGGCCTTCTGAGCCCGGCGTGCCGCGCTCACGGCCTGGTCGACCTGAGCCTGCGAGGACTCAGGCACGCGACCGAGCAACTGGCCGTTGGCCGGGTTATGGACCTCAAGCAAGGCCTCACCGGGTTCGAACCGGTTGTCGATGAAGTTCTGGTAGACCGAATCGTTCATGAGCATTTCACTCCTGTGGTGCATTGTCAGCCAGCGATGAAGAGCTTGCCGGGCGGGCGCTGAACCGCTTCCAGACCTCGCCCTCCTCCTGCAAGTCGTGGGCACGCTTGATCAGGTACTGATGGACCTGCTCGACCTGCTCGGGGTTGAGGTTGTCGGCGAACGAGGGCATGCCATCGGGCACCCTGCCGCCGTAGAGAATCCCGAGGAACATCTGGTGCTTGTCGGCGCTCAGCTTGCGCAGGTCCGGCAGTACCCCGCCGCTGACCGCATGAATGCCGTGGCACTGGGAGCAGTTGCCGTCGTACAGCGCAGCGCCTGCGGCGACCGTCTCGGCGTTGGCCGTCAATGGCGGCGGCTTGGGCGCATCGGCAGGCGGGGCCGGCTCGCGCAGCTTGGCCGTGCCGCCCAGCTTGTAGGTCAGCACCTGTGCGTAGGGCTGCACGCCTGCACGCAACGAGAGTGCCCCAGCGAACGTGGAAAACGCGCCGCCCCAGCCCGCCATGAAGGTGACGTATTGTTCGCCGTCGACGGCATAGGTGATCGGTGCGGCCATCACGCCGCTGGCCGCAGGCGCTTCCCATAGCTTCTTGCCGGTTTCGGCGGCATAGGCAATGACCCGGCCGTCGGCGCTGCCTTCGAACACCAGGTTGCCGGCCGTGCTCAAGGTGCCGCCATTGAAGATGGTGATGTACGGCACTTCCCAGGCAGGCGCCTGCTTGACCGGGTCCCAGGCGATCAGTTTGCCTGACCAGGTCTTGGCCATGTCCAGCAGCCCTTCGGCGCCTTCGGGCATCATGCCGGTACGCAGCCCCAGCTGATAGACGCTTTTGAACGGGTTGCGCTTGGGCGCTTCGGGCACGTGCTCGTAGTAGGCGGACATGATGTGGGCCGGGATGTACACCAGCCCCGTCTGCGGGTTGTACGACATCGGGTGCCAGTCGTGCGCCCCCCAGAACGCCGGGGTCACCAGCTTGCGCTTGCCGTCCTTCCAGTAGGCCGCCGCCTCGTCATCGACGATGGGCCGGCCAGTCTTCATGTCGATGCCCTTGGCCCAGTTCACCGGCACAATGTTCTTGGCCGACAGCAACTCGCCGGTTTCCCGGTCCAGCACATAGAAAAAGCCATTCTTCGGCGCCTGCATCAGCACCTTGCGCGGCTTGCCGTCGATGGGCAGCTCGGCCAGGATCATGTGTTGGGTGGCCGTGAAGTCCCAGGCGTCGCCGGGCGTGGTCTGGTAGTGCCAGGCGTACTCGCCGGTATCGGCATTCACCGCCACGATCGAGGACAGGAACAGGTTGTCGCCCTTGGCCTGGCTGCGCCATTTGGGGTCCCACATCGCGCCGTTGCCCACGCCGATGTACAGCAGGTTCAACTGCGGGTCATAGGCGAAGGAATCCCAGGCTGTCCCGCCGCCGCCCCACTCGACGTAGGCATCCCCGTGCCAGGTCTTGCTGGCGATCTGCATGGCCTTATCCTCAGGCGGTAGCTTCGGGTCGCCCGGTACGGTGTAGAACCGCCATGCCTGGCGGCCGGTTTCGGCGTCGTAGGCGGTCACATAGCCACGCACGCCGAATTCGGCGCCGCCATTGCCAATCACCACTTTGCCGTTGACCACCCGCGGCGCACCGGTGATGGTGTAGCTGCGCGTGGTATCGGCGCGGGTGTCGACCGACCACACCCGCTTGCCGGTCTTGGCGTCGATGGCCTCCAGGCGACCGTCGAGCACACCGACGTAGACCTTGCCCTGCCACACGGCCACGCCCCGGTTGACCGCATCGCAGCAGGCCTCGCCCGCACGGTTGCGGTCGGACTGCGGGTCGTACTTCCACAGCAGCTGGCCGTTGCGCGCATCCAGCGCGTACACCACCGAGAACGGCCCCGTGGTGTACATCACCCCATCGACCACGATGGGAGTCGCCTCCACACCGCGGTCCAGGTCGAGCTTGTAGCTCCACGCCAGCCCTAGCTGGCTGACGTTGCTCTGGTCGATGGTCTTGAGGGGGCTGAAGCGTTGCTCGTCGTACGTGCGGCCATGGCTCATCCAGTTGCCGGGCTCTTTGTCCGCATCAATGATGCGTTGCCCATCGACACCGGCGGCAAAGGCCAGGGGTGTCCAACTGAGGGCCATGGCCAGGCAGCCGAGTGCAAGGCGTTGGGGGCCTGATCGATTCATGCGCTGTTCTCCGTTCTTGTTATGGCGACGCTGCGACGAGCGTCATTCCAGGCAGGAGCAACGGCTGTGCCAAACCGCCGGCTGACGGCCGGAGATACCGCGGTAGAGCCTTTGGCCGTCAGTGAGCAGGGGCCGGATACGGGCGAATGCTCGACACAGTTGCGTCAACCTTGGGTCAGAGGTGGAACAGGTGTGTCACAGCTGAACAATGCCCGCAGCTTTGATCAGCAAAAGGTGCAGCGGGTAGAACCCATAGCCCCAGCGACCCACTGCCGGCACGCGACGCCATCGGCTGTGCAACAGGCCGTTGCCGACCGGGATGGCCACGGCGGCAACCGTCAGCGTGACCCAGGTGAAGGGGGCGCTTAAGTGCGTCATCAACCAGCTGTTGGTCAAGTTGCCGGCAACCGCCGACAGGCACGGCACAAGCCACATTCGGCCCCCGTAGCGGTGGGCAAGCACGCAGGCGGCGGGTAGCAGCACCCCTGGCAGGCCGTACATCAGGTACGGGCTGCCAGCCCAACCTGCGCCCAGCGCGACCAGCCCCAGCAGCCGCGTTGCCAACTGGGTATGCTGCACGCCCCAGGCCAGCAGCAGGCCCAACAACAGCGTCGGCATGATGCTGAACGTGGTCGAGCCGCTGTCCAGCCAGCGGTAAGCGGGCTCGGACAGCACCGTGAACAGCAGCATCAGCCCCAGGTACCGCCCGTGGTGGCGATCAAGCAACGTGTCAGGCCCGCGCCGCACCACGTTCATGGCCATGGCCAGGCAAAAGAGCGGAAACGCCAGTCGGCCAACCACGAACAGGCCGTGGGCCTGCGGCCAGAGAAAGCGCAGGTGGTCAGCGACCATCGCCAGCATCGCGACCCACTTCACCAGGTCCAGCCCGCCTGAGCGCATGGGGGGCTACTCCACCTGGCCTTGCCCTGGCGTTGCAATGCGTGCGGTCCAGGCGGCCAAGGGCAGCGGGGGTTGCTGGAAGACGATGCGGCGCCAGATCAACCTCAGTGCCTGCCCGTCGAACAGATCGCGCGGGCCGCTGACGGTGTGCACGGCCGGCTGCTGCGTCTGCCAGCGGCCCTGCTCGCCCTTCCGTGCCATGTCAAAGCGGAATGTGTAGTTGCCCGGCGTACCCATGCGCAGGTCGGTCACCACCAGCCGGTCGCCGACCTGGTCGTAGCGCAGCCAGTCGTCGGTGAACCAGCGCAGCCGCTGGTGCAGCGGATCGTTTGCCAGCACCTGGGCCAATGACAGGTTGCGGTTCAGGCGCAGCATCTCTGGCGACTGGCGGTCCAACAGGCTACTGACCCCTTCGTAATAGACGCCGTCCGGCGCTTTGGCCAAGACCCGCCAGACCAGGCTGTTGAACGCCATGGGCACTGCCCGAACCTCGCTCACAGTCACGCCCTTGGCATCGAGCGCGGCCTGGAAACGGTGTTCTGCCAGGGTACGGCTGGCAAGGCCTAAGCCCAGGTACGTGGTGCTCAAAACCAGCGCCACGGCCATGAACCGTAGTGCGCGGGCATGGGTGCCACGCACGGCGGCGTAGGCCACCGCCACCAGCAACGGTACGGTATACACAGGATCGATGATGAACACGGCCGCCCAGCTTTGCGGGGTCACGTGCAAGGGCCAGAGCAGCTGGGTGCCGTACACGGTGAACGCGTCGAGCACAGGGTGGGTCACCAACACCAGCCAGAACGTCAGGAATAAGCAGGACAGCGTATAGCCTTTGTCCGGCCAGGCCCTGTTCACCAGCCATGCCAGAAGCGCTGCCAGCGCGGTCAGGACGAACACTGAATGGGAAAAGCCACGGTGGTAGGTCATCTGCGAGACCGGGTCGGCATAGCGGATGATCACGTCCAGGTCCGGCAGTGTGGCCAGCGCAGCGCCGTAGACCAGGGCCCGACGGCCCTGAATGCGCCCCAACAATGTGCCTTGCAACGCAGCGCCGAGAACGGCTTGGGTTATCGAGTCCAAAACAAAGCCTTCGTCAGGAGGGTGTCGGGCCACGCTACCTGCTTGCGGGGCGCTTGCGCAATCGGCGCACCGTGCGCACGCTCGCGCTGGAAACAGCTTGCAAAGAAGCTGACCCGCCGGCGGGTAATATTTCTTACATATGACCTGCAGCATTTGATAGAACTACGCCACGCTTCTTGTACGCTCCCGCGCCTTGACCACTTTCGAGACCCCCAAACTCCGTATGTCTACCCGGTTGTTCTCCGCCCTACGCCGCCGTTGGTTCAGCTGGCTGTGCGCTGCCACCTTGGTGCTCGCCCTGCCCGCCGGGTGCTCGGTCTTACAGCACAAGGAACGCGAGCTGGTGTTTCGCATCGAGCCCGGCCAGGCCAGCTGGTTCCATGGCCTGCCCGGCGGTGTTCAGGAGCTGGACCTGCGCCCGCGTACCTTCGCCGAGAACCAGAGCCTGCATGCCTGGTGGTGGCCCGCAAAACGCGCCGATGCCCCGGCCATTCTTTACCTGCACGGTGTGCGCTGGAACCTTACGGGCCAGCTGTTTCGCATCGAGCAGCTGCACGCCATGGGTTATTCGGTGCTGGCGGTGGACTATCGCGGCTTTGGTCGCAGCCGAGGGGATTTGCCTTCGGAAGCCACCGTGTACGAGGACGCTCGCGTGGCTTGGGAGCGTTTCGCCCAACTGCAACCTGATGCCAGCAAACGCCTGATCTATGGGCACTCCCTGGGTGGGGCCGTGGCGGTCGACCTGGCGCGCACGCTTACCCGTGAAGCCCGAGACACGCGCACCAGCGCCCCGGCGCGAGGGCTGATCCTGGAGTCCACGTTCACCTCGTTGGGCGATGTGGCAGGCGTGGTCGCCAATACATCGCTGCCGGTGCGCTGGCTGCTGTCGCAGAAATTCGACTCGCTGGGCAAGATCGGCGACATCGACCTGCCGGTGCTGCTGGTCCATGGCCTGGACGACCGCTACGTGCCCTCGCGTTTCAGCCAGCAGCTGTTCGAGGCCGCGCGCGAGCCCAAGACGCTGTTGCTGGTGCCGGGTGCAACGCACAATAACAGCATGAGCCTGGCCGGGCAGCGTTACCGCAAGGCCATCCAGGCCCTGCTCCAGGCGCAGCAGGTCACTGTACCGGCAGGAAATTCATCAGCAGCAGGCTTTGCGCATAATTGAGGCCGATACGGCGGTAACGCTCGTCGAGCAGCTCGGCCAGCAGGTCGAGGCGGGCAACCACCTTGCCGAACTCCACGGCAAAACTCAGGTTGCTGCCCTCCTCCGAAATTTCATTGGAGAACAGCAACAACACACCGTTGGCGTCCTGCCGCTGGCTCAGCATCCAGGTGGCTTTTTCGATGTTGCGCGCGGCGTTGTTGATGAACAACGGGTCGAGGGTGTCGGTCATGTAGAACGCGGTGCGCCCACCGTGGGCGGTGATCAGCATACTGCCGATGGCGTAGATGAACGCACCCACTCGATCACCGCGAAACTCCGGGCTCAAGGCATAACTCAAGGCAGCCAGGTCACGTCGATTGCCCAGTTGCGCCAGGGGTTGGCGCTGCTCGATGGCCAGGCGGATCTGGCGCTCGGCCGTGGCCGCGTCCAGGTAGCCTGAACGTTGCAACTGGTTGGGATTGCGCAGGTACAGCTTGTTCATCAGCAGGTAGAGGCTTTGCAGGTTGTCGCGCATCGACAAGGTGGCCAGGCGGTCCACACTGGTCTGGAACAGCTCGCTGGGTTTGCCTTCGCCTAGCTGGTTGACGATGTCGCGCCCCTGCTGCTGGGTGCAGGCGCACAGGCTGGCCAGGGAGCCTGCCAACAGCAGGCGAACTATCGTGGAGCAACTGCACACTACCATCGGCACCGCTTCATTTTCGGCGGCCACCGCGGGGATCGCGGCGGCCTGGGCCTAGCATAGAGCCCCGAAAGCCAAAAAAGTGCGGCAAGCGCCAGTCCGTGCAGTGACCTGAATTACATCGCGCCGCGCAGCAGCTCCACGACCTGGGCATGCAGGGCCGGGTCACCACAGGCCACCACGCAACCGCCCTGCTGCGCGCTGCTGCCATCCCAGGCGGTGATCACCCCACCTGCGCCCTCGATGATGGGCATGAGCGCCTGCACGTCATAGGGCTGCAAGCTGGCTTCGACGATGACATCCACAAAGCCCGACGCCAGCATGCAATAGGCGTAGCAATCGCCACCGTAGCGCATCAGCCGCGCCTGGCTGGCCACGTGCTCGAACGCAGCCTTGCGCGCAGGCGTATCGAACATGTCAGGGGTGGTGCACATCAGCGTGGCCGCTGCCAGTTCCTTGCAGGCGCGGGTCTTGAGCGCTCGCGTGCCCGACCAGGCACCTTCGGGCGTGCCGATGAACCGTTCGCCGGTAAAGGGCTGGTTCATCACCCCCACGACTGGCCGGGTACCGTCGTTGAGCGCGATCAGCGTGCCCCACAACGGCAGGCCGGTGATGAAGGCACGGGTGCCGTCGATCGGGTCGAGCACCCAGGTCAACGGGCTGCTGCCCACGGCCACGCCCGCCTCTTCCCCGAGAATGCCATGGTCTGGATAGCGCGCCTGGATCCGCTCGCGCATCGCGTCCTCGGCCGCCTTGTCGGCGACGGTGACCGGGTCGTACAAGCGACCGCCTTTGTCCTCGACCTCCAGGCTTGCACGAAAGTAAGGCGTGATGGCCGCGCTCGCAGCATCGGCCAACTGCTCGGCAAACTCACGAAACTCGGCAATCTGTTCGGCGCTCAGGGGCATGGAAATGGGGCCTTGTGCTAGTCAGGGAGGCGGCATGATAGCAAACCCGCTGATCGGCATGGCGCCCACAAAACAATATCAATATGGCATCATCGAGCCTTGATTTAGCCAGGACTCGCTCGTTGTACTAGCATACCTGTCACGCACCGATGCCGACCCAGGATGAGGGCTTGCACCACAGCCGGGCTTCTGCCCTGGCCTCAAGGACGATTCGATGAGCATCAATTCCATTTATCCGCAGATCGGCAAGATCATTGCCAGCATCCTGATGGCGACCTGGGCCAAGCGCAAATTGGGCGCAGTGCCAGTCCACCAGGTTGGCCAACATGCGTTGCTCGACCATCACCCCTTGGGTTGGCCGTTGGAGCCAGAGGTAGAGATGACGTAGTCCAAATCCGTACTCGTTTGTGGTGCGAATGAGAAGCTGGCTACGGGCCCGGTAGGCCACGACGGGTTGTCCAGTTCGATCTGTGGCCTGCCGTGCTTGGGCAGCGCGGTGCGAACCGCGAAAGGGTCAGGACCACGTGCGGGGCGCTGTCCTGCAACAGGTAAGCGATACGCTCTGCCGGGTGAGCCGGATCGATCGGCACGTAAGCGCCGCCTGCCTTGAGCACCGCAGCCTGACCAAATGGATGGCAGCTGGCTAGCGACCTGCTCATTACCGCCTGCGCATACAGAGCACAGGTGTAAACCGAAACAGATGCATTTGATAATGATTCGTAGTATTTTTCGCGGCGCGGTTAAACCTCCAACCTCAGCGCCCTACTTAGGATCGTACTGTCGATGCGTCGCACGTTCGTCTCGCTTTGTGTACTTCACGCCGTTTCTTCCCTGGCGTTTGCCGACCCGGCCTCCCCGCCCGACACCGCGCAAATCGAACTTCAAGCCTTGAGCATTACCGGCAGTGCCGACGCCGAGCGGGCCGATGGCCCGGTCGAGGGGTACAAGGCCAGTCGCTCGGCCAGCGCCACGCGCACTGACACCGCACTGCACGAGACGCCTCAGTCGGTCAGCGTGGTGCCCAAGGATGTCCTGCAGGATACTGGCGCCACGCGCCTGCAGGACGGGCTCGATTATGCCGGCGGCGTAGGCCGTGCCAACAACTTCGGCGGCCAGGGCCTTACCACCTTCACGGTGCGCGGCTTTACCACTGGCGAGTTCTACCGCAACGGGTTCCCGATCAACCGGGGCTACCCCAACGCGCCCGACGCCAACACGGTCGAGCGCCTGGAAGTCATCCGCGGCCCGGCCAGCAGCCTGTATGGCCGTGGCGATCCGGGGGGCACCTTCAACGTGGTCAGCAAGCAACCCCTACCAGACCCTAAAGTGACCCTGGGCAGTCAGTTCGACGACCAAGGCATGCACCGCGCTACCCTCGATGCCACCGGGCCGCTGAACGAGGATGGCTCCGTGGCCTACCGGCTCAATGTGCTGGGCGAAGGCGGCGACAGCTTCCGTGACGATGTGCAGGGCGAGCGCTATGACGTAGCGCCAGTACTCAGCTGGCAGGTCAACGACAGCACCAAGGTGGTGTTCGAAGGCGACTTCATGCGCAACAACCACCCCCTCGACCGTGGCCTGACCCGCTACGCTAGCCAACCGCGCAGTGCCTCGCGGGACACTTACATCTGGGAAAAGGGCAGTGACAACCTGCTGCACAACGACAACAACATTGCCCAGGTACGCTTCGAGCATCTGCTCAACCAGGACTGGACGCTGGCTGGCGGTTTCCAGTTCCTCGATGGCAGCCTGCACGGCAACGCCGTGGAGGCCAACAAGGCCCCGGTGGATGGCCGCACCCTGGAGCGTAACTTCAACTGGCGCAAGCTGCAGTGGACCGACCGGGACTGGCAACTGAACCTGACGGGGCACTTCGACACAGGCGCGTTCAGCCACACCTTGCTGACCGGCGTCGAATACGAGAACTACGATTACAACTCCATCATCCAGCGCTCCTCGGCGCGCGATGGTACCTACCCCATCGATATCTATCACCCGGTACTGGGCCAGCCTCGCCCTGCCCTGACGCGCACCACCACCTGGGACAAGGAGAACCTGCAAACCTGGGCGTTCTTCATTCAGGACCAAGTGGCCCTGACCGAACGTCTCAAGGCGCTGGCCGGGGTACGCCTGGAGCGCTTCGAGCATGACTACGACGACAAGATGCCCACCAACCGCGACTTCAGCAAAGGGGAAAATGGCGTCACGCCGCGCGTTGGGCTGATCTACGACCTGACCGATACCCTGGCGGTGTACGCCAATACCGCGCGCTCGTTCAAGCCCAACACCGGCACGCCCGCCAGCGGTGGCGGCTTCGATCCGGAAAAGGGCAAGTCTTATGAGCTGGGGTTGAAGTGGGCGTCGCTCGATGGCCAGCTGAGCGCGGATGCCGCGGTCTATCACATCATCAAGGAAAATGTCCTGGCCAACGATCCAAGCGACCCTACCAACACCTTCAAGGTGGCCGCAGGCCAAGTGCGCAGCCGCGGGCTGGATATCAATGTGGCAGGCAACCTGACCCCCGAATGGCGCGTCATCGGTGGCTATTCCTATGTCGACGCCGAAGTCACCAAGGACACCAGCCTGCCCAGCGGTACGCGCCTTGCCAATATCCCGCGCAATACCTTCAGCCTGCTGAACACCTACGAGTTTCAGGACGGTTTGGCCAAGGGGCTCGGGTTGGGCGTTGGGGTGAAGTATGTGGATGACCGCGCCGGCCAGACCGCAACCACCACCTACACCATGGAGCGCTACAGCGTGGTGGACCTGCTGAGCTTCTACAAGGTGAACGAGCACGTACGCCTGAACCTGGACGTGAAGAACCTGTTCAACAAGGGCTATGACGAAGGCTCGTTCAACACCTACGCCTATCCCGGCGCGCCGCGTACGGTGCAGGCCGGGGTGGCCTACACCTTCTGACAGGCACTCGACCGGCTCGGCGGCAACGCAGCCGCCGAGCCGGGCTGTTCATCAGAAGCCTTTGCTGTAGAACAGCGAGTACGACTCGATGCCATCGTTAGGCTGGCGGATGCCGGCGTTGGAGTAATGGATGGCGCGGATGCCGACCTTCTGCTCCGACGGCAACTTCAAGCCCAGGCCAATACGGTCTTCGAAGTTGAAGGACGAGCCCAGGCGCTGGTCGCCGACACGGGTCTTGGAAAATGCCGCGATACCGATACCCGCTTCGATGTAGGGGGTGTAGGTGAAGCCGCTGAACTCATAGGTGAACACCGGGCTGAAGGACAGCGAGTGGGCACCGCTGGCGTCACCGCCTTCCCAATAGGTGTAGCCCGCGTCCCAGTAGCCGGTCAGGTGACCAACACTGGTTTCGAACCACTGCTTGTCCCAGTCGAAGGACAAGCCTGCACGGTAGGTCATGTCGCCTTGGCTGGTAACACCGACAGCGCCGGAAACCTGAGCAGCCTGGGCCAGGTTCGCCCCGGCGAAGGCCAGCACGGCGGCAGCCAACGAAGCAGCGATACGGGATTTCATCTATGACATCTCCTGATGGTAAGTGCGACAGCTGGAAGTCTGGACCCTGGGTCAGTCGGTTGCATCAGCCTGCTGAGCATCGACTGGACGGCCTGGGGCTTTGACCTCTCGAAATTTTTGGTAACCGAATCTCATGTTTCGGTCACACGATGTAATAATTGCCGGATTATGGTCAGTTGTATAGGAACTTGGAAGTAGATTGCTATCACTTCTCGTGTTCCTTAGCCGTTTACTACTTGGATTGGGCTGGATAGGCGCGCTAGACCGCTTTCCATATCCAAGGCCCTGGCATAGTGGTCCAACGCATCGAGCCGGCAACGGATGCCTAGACTGGTCACTGTAAGAATCGTTCAAAATCATTTTGAATCAGGTAGATGAGATACTTTCTTCAAGTAGATTCACGAACGTTGACAAGCTGCGCGAGACCGTTCCACGGCGCCAGACCAGCCAGGTCTTGAGGTAACGGAAGTCTTCAGACATCGGCCAGGCACTGACCGTGCTGCACCCTGGCATGTTCTCCAGCATCGTGCGCGGCATCATGGCCAAGCCTGCACCGGCACTGACGCACGCCAACATGCCATGGTAGGACTCCATTTCGTGGATCTTGCGTGGGACGGCCTGATCGTTGACGAACCAGTTCTCGAAATGGTGCCGGTACGAGCAGTTGGCGCGAAAGGCGTAGATGTTTTCGCCGTTCACGTCTTGCGCCCGGGTCACGGGCGCGTGGTTGAGGGGCGCGATGATCACCATCTCTTCTTCGAAGACCGGCATGCCCTCCAAGGTCGGGTGCAAGACCGGCCCGTCGATGAACGCGGCCACCAGCCGACCCGACAGAACACCCTCTAGCATGGTGCCGGATGGTCCCGTGGACAGATCCAGGTCCACCTTGGGATAGCGCTGGTTGTAGGCTGCCAGCACGGCCGGGATGCGCACCGCCGCGGTGCTTTCGAGCGAGCCCAGTGCGAACGTGCCCTGCGGATCCTCCCCTGCCACCGTGCTGCGCGCCTCCTGGACCAAGTCGAGGATGCGCCGGGTGTACTCCAGAAAATTCCAGCCGGCCGGGGATAAGCGCAGGCGGCTTTTTTCGCGAATGAACAGGTCTACGCCCAAGTCCTCTTCCAGTTGCTTGATGCGCGTGGTCAGGTTGGAGGGCACCCGGTGGATATGCTGCGCCGCTGCACTGATGCTGCCTTGCTCGGCGACTGCCTTGAACATCTCAAGTTGTATCAGGTCCACGGCTTTCTCCGAACGTGAATGAGTGGCTCATTATTATTCAGTTTTCATTAAATCCCTAGCCCACTAGGCTGAGCCCACTGCATACCTACAGCGAGAGTGTCCCGCCATGAATGCGATCAGCAGCCAGACCCACGCCATCTCCCTTGACCCGTACACCGGCGAACAGATCGGCGCCTACCCGTTCGACACCGATGCCGCGCTCGAAGCTGCGCTAACGCGGGCCAAGCATGGCTACGGCCAGTGGAGCCGGCTGTCGGCCGATCAGCGCAGCGAGCACCTCCTGGCGCTGGCCACTGCCCTGGAGACTCAGGCAGAGACGTTTGCCCAGATGATCAGCCGCGAAATCGGCAAACCCATCACCCAGGCCCGTGGTGAAGTCAGCAAGTGCGTGGGGCTATGCCGCTGGTACGCCGAGCACGGCCCCGCGATGCTCGCGCCTGAAGCGACCCAGGTCGAAAAAGCCCGCATCGAATACCGCCCGTTGGGCCCGATCCTGGCCGTGATGCCTTGGAACTTCCCCGTCTGGCAGGTGCTGCGCGGCGCGGTACCGGCGATTCTGGCGGGTAATACCTACGTGCTCAAGCATGCCCCCAATGTGATGGGCAGCGCCTACCTGCTGGACAAGCTGTTCAAGGATGCGGGCGTCCCGCAGGGTGTGTTCGAGGTGCTCAACGTGACACCGGACGGTGTGACTCGCGCCATCAACGACCCGCGCATTGCGGCGGTGACCTTGACCGGCAGCGTGCGCGCCGGCATGGCGATCGGTGCTCAAGCCGGTGCTGCGCTGAAGAAGTGCGTACTGGAACTGGGCGGCTCGGACCCTTTCATCGTGCTGGCCGATGCCGATCTGGATGCAGCCGTGCAGGCAGCAGTGATCGGGCGGTACCAGAACACCGGGCAGGTGTGCGCGGCCGCCAAGCGCTTTATCGTCGAGCAGAGCATCGCCGAGGCCTTCACGCGCAAGTTCGTTGAAGCAACGCAAGCCTTGAAGGTGGGCAACCCGCTTGAAGAGGCGACCTATATCGGCCCCATGGCCCGCTACGATTTGCGCGACGAGCTCGATGGCCAGGTGCAGGCCAGCCTTGCCGAGGGCGCTACGTTGTTGCTCGGCGGTCACAAGGTCGAGGGTGTGGCCAACGTTTACGCACCGACCGTGCTGGGGGATGTGACGCCGCAGATGACAGCCTTCAGGCAGGAACTGTTCGGCCCGGTTGCGGCGATCACCACCGCGCGGGATGCCGACCATGCCGTGGCGTTGGCCAACGACAGTGAGTTTGGCCTGGCCTCGACCATCTACACCGCCGACTATGCCTTGGCCGAGCGCATGACGTCGGCGCTGGAGACCGGTGCGGTGTTCATCAATGGCTACTGCGCTTCCGACCCCCGTGTCGCCTTCGGCGGGGTGAAGAAAAGCGGGTTCGGGCGTGAACTGTCGCATTTTGGCGTGCGTGAGTTCACCAATGTGCAGACGGTGTGGTTGGATCGCAACTGAGGCGCTGGCAGGCTTGGGTGCCGTGTTGCGGGGTTAGCTTCGCGTTTTACACCGTCGGGGGCCGCTGCGCGTCCCCATCGTGGTACAAGACCGCTCCACGCGAGCCGGTGGGTTTCATGTAAGGGGCAAGACAGTCACCCTAGACGCAGCGCCCGGCTCAGTGTTACGCGGTCCTTGTAGAAGCGGTCTTGCACCGCGACGGGCCGCGCAGCGGCCCCGGCGATCTAGAGTGCCCGCTGACTCCAGGATGCCCAGTACATCCTTGCGCACGTTACGCGCCTGCGAGTCTAGTTGCTAAATGGCCTGGATTAGCCATCATGCAGGCTCCTTTGCCCGAGTCGAACGCCCTACCGCCTCCAGCTCACCGCATGCATCTCGCTGAGGTACCAGGCGAATGTCCACCCGACGATTCTCTGCGCGGCCATTGAGGGTGTCATTGCTGCTGACCGGCTGACTGGCTGCAACACCTTGGACAGCGAAGCAACTGTCTGGAATATCGCCCATGCGCTGCATCCAGTCGCGAACAGCAGAGGCGCGGGCACGAGAAAGATCTAGATTCCTGGCAGCATCCCCCCGCGCATCCGCATGTCCGGAAATGACGATCAGCCAGCCTGGTTGAGCCTTGATTCCGACCAGAGCATTGATCAACAGCTTGGTTGAGCCGGGTTTGAGTTCAGCGCTGCCGGGATCGAACAGGATCAAGCTGTCGAGTTGGATAGGGTCAGACGGAGGGGGTTCTTCTGCTTGCCTGGCTGCCCACTCTTGCCAGCCTAACCACCCCAAGGACGCAATCGTGACCATCAATGTCAGCAACCATGGCAATACGACACGCTTGTGCACCGAAGGCTCGACAACGAATGTATAAGCCGCAGGCGCAGAAACGACAGCAGCCATGTGAGGCGTAATGGGAGGCTCAGCAACCGTCGCCCAGGATTGCAGCGCAAGCGGCATTGGCGCCGCTCGGCTTGCCGACACGCGTTGCAGAAGGCTGACTATCTGATTGCGCAAGACCTGCAGTGACACCAATGGCGCATGACCGAGGCGTTCCAAGCGATGCTCCAGCCGGTTCAGCTCGACAACCAGATTGCTCAGCACTGCCGAGTTTGACGTGCCCCACTCCACCCGGCGTACCCATGGATGCAATTGAGCAAACAGCCAAGCCAGGAGGTCGATACGAGCTGACGCCTGCACTGGCCACAAGTGCGGCCACTCATCGCTCAGTGTCCCGAGCAGCGCCACGCCTTCAGTCAAGCCCGCCAACCCTGTGCGGTAGCTGCGCGCAAGCACAAAAGCCACCGCGGTCTGCAGTTCAACCCCGTTCAGCTCGAATAGCCGCAGGCACAGCCCCTCGACTTTTGCCCAGTCCACGTCTGGGCAGGCAGGGTGATTGAGCTTTGCCAACTCACCGTGCAGCCTCTTGAACTCATCGAAGTCGCCCGGATTACCACCCAGGCGGACACGCATCTCAAAAAGCGTCGTCATCTGGCCCCCTGTCAGTTCCAGTGCACGGGAAGGTAGCCTTCCTGCTTGAGGTGACGTACCACAACCCAGCCTTCGACCCCGAGTGTGGTCCCAAAGAACGCCCTGCCGCCGCCCTTGATGAGTACGTCAAGGGCATAGTCAAGATGGCCAGGGCGGGACTGAGGCATCAGATGCACGCTCACCTGCGCCAGCCGTGGCTCATAACGGCGCAACGTTCGGGCGATGTTGTTCATCAAGCCATGGGCTGAAGCCGGTAGCCCTTGCAGCACCGTGCCCATATCTGGCAAACCATAGTCGGGCAGATGCGAGATTGAACCTGCACGGCTGTTGAGAATGCGTTGAATGTTGTCCAGCACCGAGAGGGTCAACTGGTCATCTTCATTCACCTGGCTCAGCGCTAGCTCACCGCGGAAGTTCTGCAACAGCATTTCGTAAAGAGAGGGACTGGTTTCAGGCATGCAGTCAGCCCTCCGCGCGCTGTCGGAGCGTCAGTCGGTTATCGCCCAGTTCGAGCACCCTGGCCTGATCCGGTTCGAGGTCGTCCCGCTGCAAGACAACGCGCCACGTATTTTCGATAACGTCTGGACTTCGGAATAGCGCTACCACCGCAACATACCGAGCGTCGCTTTGTAGAGGTGTACTCAGCTGCGCCGCCTCACCGGGCTTTATCACCACGACGCGCTCATCGAGCAGATCATTGCGAAGCACTCGCTCACCTTGGCTTACCAGTTCGTCATAGGAGGCATTCTCCAGTGCCTTGCTGCCCTTGAGCTGGTAGATCCGCACCAATACTGGCACCGACAGCCCGCTCATCTCTGCGCCATCGGTATTAATCGCTGTCCGGCCGTTGAGATCCAGGTGCAGCGTTTTGACTTGCTTGAAGAAGATCATCTGGGCAGTGGACGCCGTGCCGTCTGCCACCGTTTGTGCAAGGCCACACCCACTCAAAACAGCAAGCAACGTTGATGCGGTGAAGCCATTAAAAACGGTACGCAACATGCTGTACCTCCCTCCTGCAAGGATTCGGTTGCAGACCTTGATATCGGCCTAGGTTGATTGTGATCGCGTTGTATTGAGCCGATGCCTGTACGCCCTCTGTCTGCCTCAACACCGCGGTCATGCCCAGCATCGACCTGGTGCGCCCTAGTACAGGAGCCGGCACGATCTCGCGTGGAATCGAGAGTTGCAGCAGCGCTGTGCAACGCCACCCCAGATACACCTCAAGCAAAACCCGCAAATCGGTCAGCAGCCGGCCCCCCGGAAGCCACTCACGCGCTTCATCCACATCTTCGGTACACAGCAACAGGCGCAGTTGGCTGTTAGCGTCGTGCCCGACAGCACCCAATGGCATGCCCTGGCCCAACCTCACCGGACGCTCGGGTGCAAGACTGGCAGGCTGCTCAAGCAAAACGCTCTGCGGCCAATGCCCGGTCACGTGCGTATCCGTATGCGGCGCCAGCAACTTCACCAAGGCACCTATCCCCTCCGCGTTGCGCGTGGGCAGGCGCATCACACTGAGAAGGGCCAGAAAACGTGACATCGGTGTGGCGATGCGCGCTGCCGTACCGGGAATACCCAGCCCGATCAAGCCCAACAAACACTGTGAAGTGGCATCTCGCCCGCCCGGCTCGAACGTTGCCGGGTAGGAGTACTTGCGCCAGATCCGGTAGAACTGGGTAAATAGACGATGGTTGAAGATATCGAGGAAGTGCTCCAGTGCCTCATGGCCTTCGCGCCGCTGAGCGATATCATCCAGATAGCCTGTGGGCAAAGGAGAGTCGACGCCATACAAACCCAGCAGCCGGGTTCGCACGGTCAGCGGTCGGTCTGGAGCAGACTCGTCGATTTCAATGGCCTTCAACTCACCTGCTGGAAATCCCATTCCAGGGTCTGGCCGGAACCTGACCCGGTCATCGCCGGGGTGTGCAGTGCTGCCCAACGGTGGTTGTTCAGCCAACACCTGCTCCAGCACCTGGCAGAATCGGTAGACGTTAGCGGTTGAAATCTGTTCAGCCAGCACGTGCAGAATGCCTTCGGCCGTCAACCGGGAATACGCTGACTGTGATGTTCGTTCCATCGCAGGCACCTCCCCGTCGGTTGCAGAATCATCGTCAGTTGAGTGCACAAGTGAATGTCCGCGTACAGGGCGAAGAACCGGCTGAGCATTTCACCGAACAGGCAGATGTCCCCCTCCCCTGAAAAGCCGTTGCTATCGACCGTCACCTCGATATCCACACCTCGCAGCAAGAAGCCTTTTTCGAAGCGCTGGATCAGGTGATGCTTGACGTCGACAATGGCCTCAAGACGGCGGCGATTCGTTTCGCTGCCCGTCCACTCATACAAAGCCAACGTGCCACGCAGTACTTCAGCGCTGTTGAGCATCGGCAGAAAATTCGATCCCAGATGACTGAGCACTCGCCAGTGGAAACGATCGCGGTTCGGCGGGTAGCAAGGCAGCGTCGGCGCGGTCAGGTTGCGTACACGCAAGCCTGCCTGAGTGGACTGCGCCGCAGCATCGAGCAAGGTGCTGCGCAAGGCTTTGCGCGGCAGCTGGCCATTGGTACCCGTCAGGCGCAATGACAGGCTTTTGCGGTTGAGCAATACATCTTTGTCAAAGCCCTCCCCGCCAAGAATCAGCCAAGTGTCATGCAAACCATTGGCGCCGCGCCTCAAGCGGGTATGGAAGTAGCGCTCAGGGGCCTCATCGCGAAGCATGCCCCCTTTGTGGCGAAAGCTGCTGAAAGGCACGTAGTCCTGACGCACGCTGTCCTTCGTTCCAGAAACCTTGTCTACCGAGTAGATCTCTGTATGCCCGTCCTGCAAGCGCATTGGGCGAAGCAAGTATTCATTCTGCAACGGGTCCAGGGTGAGCGGGTCCGCCTCCAGTGCAAACAGGTTGATCACGGGAACCGCGTGCAGACGAATGTGCTCTTGTGTGGGCGTGAACGTATGCGACCAGGTCTCACTGAGCATGACCTCAAGCTCGAACCATGGGGCATCTGGGGGCAACGCGAGCGAATCGAGGCCACAGAGTGTGACGAACATGAATTTCTCACGGAACGTGAAGTACTCCAGCAACAACTGATAACCACTGAAGGCGCTATCGCCTTTAGGCCATAGACGATCATCGTCCGCAAACCCCTTAGGCTTGAACTGCCCCGCAAATGCCTTGCGTTGCGCCGCGCCTGGCAAGCGCACATGCAACGCCTGTACGTTCAATGTCAGCGCCTGATGCAGCACACTGGCAAGCGCCGCGTCGCCACTCAGATACAACGGGATATGCGCGAGGTCGAGTTGATCCCAGTTGGCCAGTGCTCCACGCGCGAAGCGTAGGCGCAGAACTGCACGCCCATCTGGCTCATGGTCAAGTCGCACGGTTTCCAGATGGAGCGGCCGTAGCGTCAAATCCTGCGTGGTGGAGTAGCGGCAGCGGGTACCGTGCTGCCCCACCGGCTGTGACAGCACCTGAAAGCCTCTTGCGACCTGCTCGCAGCCCTTCATCTGACTGACATCTGGCATCAGTTCGACGATGGCCAGCGATGGGATGGTGCGCAAATAATGGGGCCATAGCAGGCTTACCAGCCCCTCCGTCAGCTCGGGCAGGTCATCGTCCAGTTTCTCGCGCAGGCGCCCCATCAGGAACGCAAAGCCCTCGAACAGGCGCTCCACGAAGGGGTCTTCCGCGCCGGGTTTATCCAGGTTGAGCTGCGCCGCACGGTCCGGAAAAGCCTGGGCAAACTCCTTGCCCGCTTCGCGCAGGTAGCGCATTTCAGCGTCGAAGTAACGCAGGGTTGGGTTATCCGTAGTCAAAACAGATTCCTGATCAAATTGAGTTAGCTGCACAGCACTGCAGCTCGTACCGGGTCAAGGGATACGAGGGCTGCCAACTGATGTTCCATTTGCCGCGCCAACACAGGCCGGTCAGCGTCGTTGCGCTGGGCCTTCAAACGCAGCAGCTTGAGTAAACGCGCCTTGACCTCGAAGAGCAGGTCAGGCTCCCAATCGGCAAACGTGTGGCGTTGCGCGGCAGCGTCCAGCTCAGTGAACAAATGAATGGCCAGCTCGGCCTTGCCGCACTGCTCGGCCACGCGCGCCATCAGCAAGCGCAGTAACCAACGCTGACGCCCGGTCTGCACATCGGGCCGGCTTGCCAGCCAAGCCAGCGCCTGCTCGACACCGTCAGCATCCGCTTGCGCCAGTGCCTCGGGTTCCAAGGCGAGTATTTCGCAGGCAGCCGCCGACAGTGCGGGGGCCGCTGCGGGCAGCCATTGATCTGGGCGGTTTCCGCTGACCTGCTGGTTGATCCACTCACGCGTGGCCTCATCAGCGAATGGCGAGCCATCGCTCCAACACAGTAGCTCCACGCCCGGCAGCCGGTGCAGCAGCATGGCCAGATCGTGTTTGACGATATCCGCCCAGCTTTTGTAGGGGTCAGCCGATTTGCCCAAGGCCTGATGGAGATACCATTGCAGATCCAGCCAGAAGTGATTGACGCCTTCGGCATACATTTGCTCAACCTGATCAATCAACTCGCTCCAGCTTTGCTGCAGGTGCAAGCGCTTGAGCTGCGCGCGATACTCGCCGCGAGGCGGCGCCAGGCGGGTAGTCCCCTGGGCATTTTGCGGCGGTACCTGATGCACGGTGTCCCAGCGCAAGCTCTTCATCAGCCTATGCGCTGCCAACCACCCTTCGGGTTGTTCACGCAGGTAGCTGGCCAGGCCCCGGCCACTGTCCAGCAAATCGCGACCGGACTTAATGGGTGATGCGCTCGGGCCAGGGGCGCTACTTCTCAGCGGTGAATCACTGCTGGTCTGCGGGACGATTGCATCCACACCTCCCGATACGGCGAGTCGGGTGTTGAGAGCGCCGTACAAGGCGTCCAATTGTGGCCGGTGGTCTTCGGGCCACTGGCTGAAGCCGTGCTCCAGCCACACCAATGCTGCCACCGTTCGCTCGCTTTCAGCCTTGACGACCTGAGGGTACAGCGACAGGCTTGCCAAGACCCTGCTGCCGGCAAGCCACTCCAAAGCCATCTTGCGGCTATTGGGGCGCGCCGGCAGGATGTCGCAGGCATAGCGTTCCATCAGCGCCGCCAGCAAACTCAGGCCATCAGCCAGACCGGCCTCACCATCCCGGTGCAAGCGTGCCCACAGATAGTAGGTGGCAACGCGTAGGTCCTTGCAGGACTGCTGGAGCAGCTTCTGCGCCAGTTGCGCCACAAGGTCCACATCCGCCCCGGAGAGTTTGTTGACCTCTTCGCGCATGCGCTGGAAATCATCGTCGTAGCCCGGATCCTTTCCCACAGCTACATCACCGCTGATGGGCGTTAGCCAAGGCTGCCAGGATTCGCCGTGTTTGCGGGCTATGACCAGCGGCTCGCTGGCGGGCAAACAGCTTTCGACAAGGCTTTTCAGGCTCATTCGAAACCCCCGTTCTGCGTGTACTGCGGGGTGTCTCGGCCATCTGCCAGAAAGATCTCTCGTGGCAAACTGAACCCGCGCAACTTGAGCAGTGCCAGCGGCCCTTCGCCCAACTCCGTGCGCAAGTGCCAGGTCAGGCCCAGGCCATCTGGCGCATCCAGCACGACCCGAAAACGACTGTCGCCGTCGTCCAGCGCCGTGACATTGGCCTGCTCCAGTAAACGAATCAGCCCCCAGGTACCCTGGTAGTCCGCAAACAGGCGCTCGCCGGTATGGACGCTGCTCCACGTCAGGCTGATGCCGGGATGGTCGCCTTGCCCGGGCCAGCGAAAGCGTTGCCAGCTTTCTCGCTGATTGAAGTAGTGATGCTTTTCACCATTGAGTACGAAGGTGGTCTGCACCACATCACGCACAGGCTTGCCTTGCAGCTCGAAGCTCAAGCCCATACCGCCATCGGTATACAGCACATCGGCCAGCTGACTGAGCTGGTTGATCGCGGTGAGAAAGTTCGGGTTGAAACGCAGGCCCTGGCTCTGCCGCGCGTCGGCCACCCAGCGGCTGCCTTCCTTGCGCAGAAGACCCGTGAGTTGCTGCGCCAGAAACTGTTCGATGCGCCCGGAGTCGGCGCGGATCATCTGCCCCAGCATGGGTAAAGAGGCGTCGCTGCTGGTGGCCGCGAACGGATAACGGCCGCTGAAGGCGCCCTGCCACTCATCGACGATCGCGCGCTGCCACGCCCGGTTGAGGCCGGCCGAGGACGGCTGCAGAATCTGTTGCCAGGCCTGATCCAGCGGCTGCACGAACAGCGTATTGGCCGCTGGCCCCCAGTCGGCGCCGAGGCTGGCGGCGATCAGGTTGCCGTAGGCCTGGGTATCGGTCAGGTCCGTGCCTTTGCCTTGAAATACCGTCTGCGCCAAGGTCTGAATCATCGCCTCGGGGTCGAGCGCATTGACCACCTGTTGCAGCTTCAAGCGCACGCCGGTGACCCGGATAAGGAAGGCTTGCAGGCTCAGGCGGCCATCGACTGATCGGCCTTCAGACTCCTTGCCCAGCAACGCCATCAAAGGGCCAAAGGTACTGTCGAGCGGGCCGCTGGGTGTTTGGGGAAGTTGATCGATGATCGGCGCTGCTTTTTGCCCCACCAACTTCTGTGCGGATTCAATCAGGGAATCGGCCAGGGCCTGGCCACGAACACCGGCCTGGCCCTGGTAGCTCAATGTGTTCATCAAGGCAATCAGTGGTGACTGACGTACATCACTCATCAGCGTCAACTGAGCAATCACATCCCTCAGGCCGTGGCCCTGCTGCCAGCGCAGGCTGTTGAGAAAGCCCAGCCATGCACTGCTGTAATCCTGGAAGTAGCGTGCGGTCAACCGCTCCCTGAGTTGGTCGGGGCTCAGTTCACTGCCGATGTCGTTGGGGTTGTCGCTGAGTACCCAGTCGACTTCTTCGCGCCGTGCCTGCGCCGCCTCTTCAATGGCTGAGCGGACCTGCCCTTCCCAGGCTTGGCGGGTGAATACACCGGGGACCTGTTCTGCACTGGTGAACAAGGAGCTTGCATTGGTGTCGTCGACCATCTGTTGCAAACCCAACGCTGGGTAGTGGTTCGCCGCAGTGTCGAGCACTTGTTGGTACAGGCTGCTTTCAGTGTTTCGTTGCCCCAGTTCGCGCAGCAGCACCTGGCGTGTTTGGGCGATCAGCCTGAGATTGGCCTTGATCGCCCAGTCAGGGTGCTCAGGCAGGTGCTGGCCGTAGAACGTCCACAGTGCCGGTTCGGCAGTGCCCAGGGCCTTTACCAGGAAATCGGCATCGGCTTTTTCCGGGCGCGCCAGCATCAGATAGGCTTTGAGGTAGTCATACGTCTGCTGTGCCCGCTCAGAGCTCGCCGGAGGCAAGTTGACTAACGCCTTGAGCCGTTTTTCCAGCTCAGCGACAGCTGGGTCACGGAGCAGCTGGTTATTGGCCTGCGTATAGAGGGGCCACACCGCTTCACGCAGCTCGTGCGACCGGTTCAGGCCAAAGCGCTGGTACCACGGTGCGCCGTATTCTGATCGGTAGTCCAGGCGGGAGAGTTCGCGTACCAGCTCGTCCAGTGCCTGTTTAGTATCGACGCCTGCTACAGGCTGCTGCAAAGCGCTGTACGCCGCCGCGATCTGACCGACTTCGGCCCGGTTGCTGGCAAAGGACAACAACAAGCCGATACCCCAGATGCAAGCGAGGCCCAGTGCAGAAACGTAGGCAATTCTGGCTGGGTGCCAGCCCAGTCGGCGAGCTCGGGCGGAGCGATCGTTGAGGATTCCGGACCATGCTGGGTCTTCGGGCCAGTGATGATCGATTGCCGACGCAGATCCTGACCTATGAGCTGGCAAGCTGAACCACACGCCACGGACCTGGATGCCCCGTGTGGTTCTGCCTGAGAGGGACTCAATCAGCCGATACCATCGTGCAGCGCCGTCAATTTGCAGGCCACGCGCAAGCCGCAGAAGAAAGTCGTGCGCTATCTGGACCTGCATCTGCGCCAAACCCTGTTCGCGCAGCGGCTGTTGCAAGTTACGCAGACGCTCAGCCAATTGGACTGGAGAAAATCGCGGTGGTAATAGGCAGCCTACCGCCCGCACGTCGCGGGCTGGCTGTGACCATTCGCTCTCGCAGATCTGCCATACATGAACGGATACCTTCCAACCTGAGAGCCGGGCAAGTCCCTGCAACCGATTGAAAGCAAAGCCCAAAGACTCGCTATCGGTACATTGAGCTCTGTTCACCACCCAGAGGGTGCCATGCAGCCCACCTCTTTGGCCTAGCGTGCACCATTGTTCTATCAACGTTTGATCAAGAGCAGTCTGCACACTGCCCCCCCAGAGCAGAACCGTATCCTTTCCCATCAGCCACAGCTGATGCGTCAGACCGGGCGCGACCGCTTCGACTTCGGCCGGCTCACCAATGACTACATAAAACCGGACCCGACGCCGCCAGAACTGACCATGATGCTCACGCAAGTGCTGCTGGATCTGCGCACTCACATCTGGGGGCCAAGTTTCGACCTCCAGATCAGACGGTTGCACCCCGGGACGATGCACAAGGCCTCGGATACCGTGCAGCACTGCCTGCCATACGAGCACTGCGGTCACGAAAAGCAGTCCCCAAAAGATGAGGCCTTTGAAGATAAGGTCCATGAGAGAAGCCCGACTGCGGGGGTGCCCTACCCAGAACCACCAGGCTACCCCGCAGGCGGTGACTATTACAGCCACCGTTACAGCGAGCAAAACAGCCGTTTGCCAAGCAGATACTTTTTGTGATTCAGCTACCTGATTCATGGGGCCGCACAATTCCAAGGGTCAAGGTGAAATGAGGGTCTGAAGCCAGCCATGCGCAGGGCACGCCATGCTGCTGGACATACCAAGCGGCAAGGGTCTGCACGACCATAGCTTCCAGTTGTTCCAACGCGCCAAAGTTGGCGTCCTGAGCGTTGGTTTTGGCATCCCAGCCGATTGCGGCTAGATCAGGCACATGAGGCTGAGAAAACGCTATACAGGTCTGCGCCGGTGCCTCTAGCAGGCTTTGCTCGACAGCCCGCTCGGCAACGGTCGCCAGGTCCTCGTCTGCCTGCGAGAACCACTCGCCACGAAAAAAGGCCACGTCTCCTTCAGCGCCAAGTAGCCATAGCACTGCGGCCTCACCTGCGGGCAAAGAACTTGCACGATCAGGTGAGGAACTCTGACAACCGGCACAGAGCACACGCGCACCATCAGGAGCCCCTTGCAACTGATCGATGATCGCGTCAAGGCTAAGGATCCCATCCCATGTCTGAGGATATTCAGGCAGGTGCACGTCAGGACAGCACTGCGCCATCTGCTCGACGAATGCACGCCAGGCTGCCTGCGAGCCATGCCAATAACAGCTTGACGGGGTCAAGCTCTGATCGGTGCTACGCTGTGCCCCCCACTTCAAGGCGAGCAGTGTTGCCAGCTCTTGCTCGCGCTGTTTCGCGTCGCGTCCAAATACCTGGAGCAAACGAAGCGACAAGCCTTCACCCGTCTCCCGTGCCACGGGTGGCAGTTTCGCACGGTCCAGCAAGCCGTCCAGATCCTCCGGGCTACCGCACGAAGCACTCAGCAGAACCGACTCGACCAGCGCAACTTTCTGGCGATGCTGTGCCCACCATGCCTGCTGCTCCCGCTCCACCGCTTCGCCATAGCACTGGGCGTTGTGGCGGTTAAAGCGGAAATAGAGCACATGAATCAAGAATGCCAGTAACCCGCTGAGCAACATGCCTCCCACCGTAAAGGCGACAAGCTGCGGTGCAACAAGGGAAGGAGGCAGGACACTTGCAATGCCGAGCAATGCCAACAACCCGATTGCCCCTGCAAACCAGCGCGAGTAGCGAGGCTCACGCGCCAATGGATAGGGTGCAAACACCGGAATCCTCTTCATGAAGCAGCTAAGGTATCGGGCATGGAACTGGCCAGGCTACAGCCGCAAGCACAGCGGTGAGCGTGCAGTGCCACCGGGCAACCATCGATCTCGATGAGGTCACTGCCTTCGGCAATCACCGTCAGCCCATGCAGGTTGCAGCGCACAGCGTCCCCCTTGCAGGCAATCGGCTGGTCTTCACACAGATAGTGCCCTTCGAGCACCTCGCCGCCTCCCTCACGCAAGCTGTCACCCTTTCTAATGAACGCGTGCATCACTGGTGCTCCTGTTGGTCAGAGCTTTTGGCAGGACATGATTGCGGCTCCGGGAACTGCAGCGGGGTTTTGATCGGGTATTCGGGGGTGCCGTAGCCGTAACAGGAGGTGGTGACTTGAAGCTCATCACAGGGCAGGAAATGCACGGTGATGCCGCAGACTTTTTGGCCGGTGTAATCCGGGACGGGGACAACTTTGCTGTGGGTGCGCTTTTGCGCCAGGACTTTTTCTCTCCAGGCTACAACTTTGGACCAATCTAATGTCCCAGGAAAATCTTCTGTGCTTCCAGCCCCCGTTTCCCAGTCAATCCGCACCGTTAGGCCCGGATGCCAGCGTTCTGGTGCGCCGTAGCAGCACCCTCCACCACCTCCTTGGTAGGGGCCGATGATGTCAATCGCCGAACGGCCATCGACACTGAACCGGTTGATCGCCCAATGGGTGTGGTTAATGCCATAAATGCTGCTCGCACTGGCTACCGTAACACCCACAAACATTGCCACACTGCCGAGAGTGATGCTTAGTACATGGCGCAGTATCACCGTGCCTGCACGTTTTGCTTTGACTTGCTGCATCCCCCTGTCAGCCCAGCCCATTGTTCGTCTCCTTCACCTTCGCGTAATGAGCGTCCCAAACTGCAGTGATGCGTTGCTGGTGCTGAACCCATTGCTCAGCATCATCCGCTGGAATCGTCCGGGTATGCCCTGAGGTGTCGGCGATGAGGGCTGCAGGCGCCGACTCCCCATCCGGCTCGACCCTCAATGCAAGGTCCCTTCGGTCCGCTTCACCGAAAAACATCATGCGTTCGTTGAAGTAACTGCCCCAGGGTTCACGTCCTGCCGACAAACTCACACCCAGGTAATGACTGTTGAGCAGGGCGTGCAGAAACCAGCCGCGTGAGTAGGGCTGGCTGACCCTTTCACGCCCGGCAGCCTTGGCGAGCAAGAGCAAAGACAGGCTGGCATAGTCGGCAAGAACCATGCGATTCAACGGGAACATGACTGCGGCTCCGGCAACTGCAGCGGGGTCTTGATCGGGTACTCGGGGCTGCCGTAGGCGTAACAGGAGGTAGTGACCTGAATGTCATCACAGGGCAGGAAATGCACGGTGATGCCGCAGACTTTCTGATCGGTGTAATCCGGAAGGGGAACGACTTTGCTGTGACTGCGCTTTTGCGCTAGGATTTTTTCTCTCCAAGCCAAATATTTAGGCCGATCTCCGAATCCTGGAAAGTCTATTGCGCTACCGGCACCTGTTTCCCACTCAACCCGCACCGTCAGCCCCGGATGCCATGCGGGTGCGCTGTAGCAGCACCCTCCACCCCCGCCTTGATAGGGGCCAATGATGTCAACGGCTGAACGGCCATCGACACTGAACCGGTTGATCGCCCAATGGGTATGGTTGATGCCATAAATGCTGCTCGCACTGGCGACCGTAATGCCCACGAACATCGCCGTGCTGCCGAGCACGATGTTCAGTAGATGGCGCCGCATGCGCTTGGCTGCGCGTTTGGCCTTCAGTTGCTGCGAACCATCGTCAACCCACCCCATTGCTCACCTCCTTCACCGTCGCGTAATGGGCATCCCAGACTGCCGTGATGCGTTGCTGGATTTCAGCCCTTTGTTGAGCGTCAAGCTCTAGAATCGTCCGGGTATGGCCTGAGATTCCGGCAATGCTGACCGCAGGCGCTGACTCTCCGTCAGGCTCGACCCGCAATGCCAGGTCCCTTCGGTCCGCTTCACCGAAAAACACCATGCGTTCGTTGAAGTAACTGCCCCAGGGTTCACGTCCTGCTGCCAGACTCACGCCCAGGTAGCGACCATTGAGCAGGGCGTGCAAGAACCAGGCGCGCGAGTCATGTACCTGGTCATCGAGCAAGGCCCGCAACAGCCCTTCTGGTTTCTGGCTGTTACGGTGCTCGTCGACATTGCCGCGAGTGCCCTCAGAAACGTGGTTGTGCTCACCCAGCGGAGGTGGGAAGAGCTCACTGACCTTTTCACGCCCGGCAGCCTTGAGGCGTTCTCGTTCGGCCCGGGTTTCGGCACTGTTGAGGTACGTCAGCAGCGCGATGGGGTTGACCTGTTTCGCGATGCGCAAGAAGGTCAGATAGGGGTCGCTATCGAGATTGCGATAGGCCTTGCCGAACTCCTCGGCAGCTTCGCGCAGTTGCGTCTGAGCTCTGTCCGGGTCGAAATCGGGGATGCCAGGTTCCAGCGGCGAACCGGTGCGCCGTTAAGTTCGCGGGCTTTTTGCTGCAGGCGGCGGGCCTGAACCTTAGCCTGCTGTCGCTCCCGTTCTGCCTCGGCGCGTTTGCGGGCATCCTCCGAAGCGTGTGTATCACTGGCATTGCGGTAGAACTGTGTGGTCTTGAGACTGGCGAAGGCGTAACGATCAATTCGCCACGCGGTGATCCAGGCGAGTTGGGTACGTACTGCGTCTTCTAGAGAAACTGAAGCCGGCGAGACTTGATAACGTTCGATTTGCTCAAGCGAAAGTGGATGAGGGGAATTAGTCATGTTGAGAGTCACCTGACGCCAAGCGTTAAAGCGATTGACTAATGGCGGTCCAGCATCGAACTGCATTACGAGATCAGGTTCCATAGCCCGCCAAATTTCATTCAGCAGGCCCACTGGCAGCGCGTGCGGTGGAACTTTTAACGGAGCTCCATAAGTAAAAGCGTCAGCATACAAATCGTTTAATGCGATCTGCGAAAGCAACAGATCATCTTGTAGACCAACCGCCTTCCCCTGATCACCCGGCGGATACCCTCCTCCCTGATCCGAATGCACCCCGGGATAGATCACCTCAACGCTGTTCGCCGGGTAGCTACCATCCTCCCGGCGGATCGACTCCAACGGAAAGCTCAACCGCTGCTCGTGACTCGCGACGATATGCAGGCAGCGCTTAACCAGGTTTCCTCTGGGCAGTACCTGGCTGTCATCGCCCCAGCCCATATGCCCAGTGACCCCAGGCGAAATATCGGCAAGCCCCACCGATACCACGGTATCCAGCAGCCCAAGGTATTCCACACTGATCGGTAGCTTGAGGTCGTAGAGCGTGAGTGTCGGCTCGGCCTCGCGGCGCGACAGCAGCAGGTTCAGCCAGTTGATGAACGCCCGCGCCGCCGCAGCTCCCCGCGAGAACCCATAGACATACAGCTTGATCCCCAACAACTTCGACTGCCCCGGCTGAGGTGGGCCCAAGGCGATACGCAAGGGTTGTTCGATGGCCTTGAGTTGCCGGCGAAACTCTCGGGACCGGTTGGCGGGCCCCATCGTTCCCCCCGTTCCCATCCAGGTTCCCATAGCCTCGACCGATTTTTGCAAGGCGACGTTGTCCAGCCGTGGTAGCGCCAAGGTAAGCCGCAGGGCATCGATCAGCATCAGCAGGCCCCAATTGATGCGCTCTTCACCACGACGCGCAAATGCTAGGCCTTCACTGGTGTAATCCAGGTCGTTCACCTCCGGGAAGGGGGTGCCCACACCCGGCATGTAGTACTTGAAAAACTGCCCGTTGCCGGTACCTGCAGCATCAGTCAAACCTTGCGCACGGCCGTGATGGCTGGTACCGCCCGCGTGACCGGTGCCGATGCTTGCGCGAAACAGCCGTGCGATATTGGTCGGGTGAGGGACCTTGGACTCGTACAGGTCGTTATTGAGGTTGTTGCCCGTACCGTCGAAAAACAGGCTGATGTGAAGCGTCTTGCAGCAAGGCGGCGTCTGACGGAAACCGGAAGCCAGGCACAGGACGTCGTGATAGCCACGCTCCTGCTCACATTGACGCAGGACGTTCGCCTGCACCTGCTCCATGCGCTGAGGCAGCCGCCCCTGCATCGGGAACTGCGGCGGATAGCTGACGGGCTCCTTTATCGGGGACATGAATACGGCTCCTGGCCATGCAATGGGGCCTTGATAGAAAGTGCGGAATCGATCATGTGGCGCAGGTGCTCGAGGGTATGAGCCTCACGCTGACCATGTGCCAGCAGGCCGGCCGTGCTGGCGGCCAGCATCCCGCTGTAGCAAGTGCGGAAACGCTGCTCCGCTCCCCAGTCACTGGGAAATTGCGCAGCAAGACTGACCATCGCTATGGTCGCGTCACCGGCGCAACAGAGAACGTCGACCTGGCTGTCACTGAGCTCAAGTGGCGTGAACTGCTCATCGATCTCTGGGCTTTGCGCTGCACCGAGCAAGTGCTGAGGGATGCCATCGCGATCGAGCCAGCTCCAGAACAACGCGGGCTGTAACCACGGCTGCTGTTGCTCAGGCGTCAGTACGTGACTGAACAGCAAGGGAAACAGCCTTGGGTCGTAATAGCGCAGCAAGCCCAGACAACCTCCGTTGAGTGCCTCGATGCAGCGGCCAAGGTGCTCTGCGAGTATCGAAAAGGGCCAGGTCGATGCCAGGGTCAAGACAACTGGCAGGCCATTGGTGGCGTTCAGCAAACCCAGAAGCCATTGCCGCTGCAGCGGCTGTGTCAGATCAACCCGCACCAGCAGAGGGGCCAGATCCTCGGCAACTTCCTCAGGCAGGCCAGTGAACAGGGAGTAGCAATCCAGCGGCGGGTCGACGCTAAGCACACTGGGGCGCATCGGTGACTCGCAACCAGCCTGGTCGATGATCACGTGCAGATAGGGGGTCTGTGCCTCCTCGCACGCGCACAGCAGGAGATTGAGCCACGTGGTGGCCGACTGTGTGCTCATGCCTGCGCCTCCCTGAGTACGAAGCCCTGGGCAGCGGCTTGCGCCCTCTTCAGACATTCCTTGCACACGGCTCCCGGCAACTCAGGCAGCACGAAGGTCTCACCAGCAGGTGGATTGAATCTGTGCTTGCCCTTGAGACTGATCAAGCCCGGGCTATGGATTTGAATTTCGCCTTGATCAGTAATACGGATGAAGCCACCGCCACAGCCGAGCGTAATTCCCTTCTTGGCCGTCAATTGCAGATGACCCTCCACGGACTGGACGGTGAGGTCTTGCTGAGCAATCAGATTGAGCAAGTCGCCATGCGACTCGATTTCCAAGGGGCCTTTGCCGGAGATCAGGCGCATGCCTTGCTGTTGCGCCAACAACGAGATTCCCTGGCCGGAGTGGGCAAACAGCCGCTTGCCTGCAGCCAAGTTGAGTTCTTCGTCAGTTTGAGCACAGAGTGCTTCACCACTTTTCAAGAGCAAGCTTGCCGGCGTCACTGCACCAATACCATCAGGTGCACTAAGAAGAATTGCAGAGCCTTTGAGGTTTTTTGCCTCAGCCTCGAACCGGCTCAGCGCATCGACATCAGGCTGGCGGCTGCGATGGGTCTGAGCAATTTGGCTCCATTGGGCCAATTGTTGCTTCGCACTCTCTAGCAGGGTGCTGGCGCGGTCCATAGTGAGCACGTCGCCCGCAGCATTGGCTTGTTTGTCAGCACTAATGAAAATTCCCTTGCCGCCACGAATCGCTCCCCAAGCATCGGTGCGCAATTCAAAGCCTTCACCACGCGTCTGATTACTCGAATCCACCAAATGCCCCAAGTTAAGCTGGCTCTTGCCACTGTGCTCCGTACTGAGCTTGACGTGCTCCTGTCCACGCGTATCGTCCATGCGCAACTTGTTATTGGCCGGGGTCCGCAACACATTGCGTTTGTAGTTGCGCAGCGTCACGTGGTCGGGATGTTCGCTGTCGTGCAAGGCATGGGCGATGTAGGGCCGGTCCGGGTCACCTTGCTCGAACGCCACCGCCACTTCAGTACCGCAGATCAACGGCAGGTGCAGGCCATGGGTGTCACCGGCATAGGGGCGTGCCAGTCGTAGCCAGACGCTTTCCTCGCCTGCTCGCCAGGTGTCCCGGTCGAACAGAAAGTTGACCCGGTAACGTCCCTCCATGTCGATATGGCTGTAAGGATCGTTCTTTTGCGTACTGGTGACCCGCGCCGGCACCGTACCGGCGATCTGTGGCTTGCCCAGCAATTTTGGCCGAAAGCCTATCGTCTCCGAGTAAGGGATCGCGTCGAACGTGACTTCCAAACTCCGGTCGCGTGCTGCCTCGACGGTCAAATGGGTGATGACCACGCCAGGTTCGAAGACCTGTGGCGCCCCGTCAGTGACCGTCAGCACTTGCCCTGGGGCCAGCGTCACGCTGCTGCTGATGCCGGTGCAACGGGTCTGATCATTGAGAAAGCGTTCATGATTCAGGCGCGCATAGAAGTACCCGCTTTCGCTGAGCAGGTCTTCATCCTGGTCAATGGCGTCACCCAGCGCGGTATAAGGCTCTCCGTAGTGATACCCCTCGCCATAAGTCGTTGTGGCCCCCCGGCTGTGATCAACATCACCGTCCAGAAAGGCAGCCGCGTCCCGATGGTGGTAGGCGCGCACGTTGATATGCTGCTCCACCACCTGATGCTCAACTTGCAGCGCCCATACGCCGTCCTGCCCATTGCTGGTCAAACCCGACAGGGGCCGATGCGGCAACTTGACGCCAAACTGGTAATGCCGTTGATGGTCGTGAAACTCCACCACATCAATGTAAAGCCGATCGTCGTGGGAGAAGCGATACCAAATGCCGACTTCCGCCAGCAGACGGCTGATGAAGGTCAGGTCACTTTCACCGTACTGCATGACCTGTTCACGCTTGGGATATTCGCGCGCCAGGTCGAACACGAAGTGCTGCCCTTGCAGTTGGTGGCGACTGCGCAGGATACTTTCAACAATTTCCGGAACCGATTGATGCTGATAGATCCGGTACTGCTTGCCACGTCCGAGCAATGCCAGGTGCGCTTCAAGTGTGACTTGGTAGCGGGCTTCGTCCCGGGAGCCGGAGACACGCTTGAAACCCGTGATCACGCCATGCACTGTGCGTGATGTCCCGTCAGGCATTGGAAGCTGAGTGGTCAGTTCAGACTTGCCCAGATGGAAGCTGGCATCCTTACCGAGGATCTGCGCCGCCTCGATATCCTGCTCCTGGGAAGTGAATGCAACGGTGTACTTGAATGGCTGGCTTAGCCATTCCTCGCCTTTGAATGACAGCACATCGAGCTCGGCCGTAAGGTCTTCAACTTCTAGCTGATAGCGGTTATGGGTGAAACCCGTTATTGGCTTCGCCATGATCAAGCCCTCTCGGTAGCCAGCAGCGCGGGATCGTGTTCATCCGCAAAGATCAAGCTGATGCCGGTGTCTTCGCAGTACCCAAGCGTCACGGCTTGTGTTGGCTGACCGAGGGCTTGGCGCTGCAGCAACTGCTGGCTGAGCACCGGCAGGATCTGCTGGTTGAGCAAGCTATCGATGTTGCGAGCGCCGGTATCTGGCAAGAGGCAGGCGGCGACCAGCGCCTCGTAGAGCGGGTCATCAACCTCACACCTCAAGCCGTAATGGCGCAGCAGGCGTTTGGCCACCTGGTCGAGCTTGATGGCGACTATGCCTTTGAGTGCATCGCCCCCCAGCGGGCGAAAGATCAAGGTCTGGAAGCGCGCCAACAGTGCAGGCTGGAAGTGCTCGCGTAGCACGGGACGCAGTAGTTCGTGCAGTGCCGCTTCCTCAATGTCTGGCTGCCGCTCGACACTGCCTTGCAGCAAGTCGCTGCCCAGATTGGAAGTCATCAAGATGACGGTGTTGCGAAAATCGATCTCCCTTCCTTCTCCATCACGCATGAGGCCGCGATCAAATACCTGATAGAACAGGTTGAGCACATCACGGTGGGCCTTCTCGACTTCATCCAGCAACACGACGCTATAGGGACGCTGGCGAACGGCTTCAGTGAGTACGCCGCCTTGGCCGTAGCCGACATAACCCGGCGGCGAACCCTTGAGTTGGCTGACGGTGTGCGCCTCCTGGTACTCAGACATGTTGAGCGTGATCAATGACTTCTCACCACCGAACAGACTGCTGGCCAATGCATGCGCCGTCTCTGTCTTGCCGATACCACTGGTCCCTACCAGTAGGAACACGCCCATCGGTGCTTTGTCGTCAGTGAGGCCCGTTCGGGCGGCGCGCAATCGTTGGGCAATTGCAAGTAGCGCGGCGTCTTGTCCAACAACACGCTCGGCCAACTGATCTTCCAGGTTCAACAAGCTGGCATGTTCATCCTTCAGCAAGCTGCCGAGAGGCACGCCCGTCCAGTCGGCGATCACTTCAGCCACACTGCGGGCGCATACGTCGAGTGACAGCAGTGGCCGACTGCCCTGCACGTAGTTGAGTTGCTCTTGTAGCCGAGCGCAGACAGTTGTATCGACCTGCTCGGCCTGGCGAGCCTCTAGCAGCTGATGGGTAAGATCGAGCTCTTGCTGGTATTGCAGCACCAACGCGGCTTGCTGACTCTCCAGCTGCACCAATTGGGCAGTGATCTTCGCCAAGTGAGATTCATCCGAATTACCGGTAAGCTGTGCGTCGTCTTCCAGCGCCATCCGCTCGGCGATCAGCGCTGACTGTTGCGACTTCAGCTGAACCAGTGCGTGAGGCTCACAATCCAGACTCATGCGAACGCGGGCGCAGGCGGTATCAACCAGATCAACGGCTTTGTCTGGCAGACGGCGCCCCGTCAGAAAGCGCCGGGACAAGCTGACCGCCGCCTGCACTGCGGCGTCTTGAACATGTACGCCGTGGTAGCTGGCATATCGCGCTTTGAGCCCTCGCAGCATCACACAGGCATTGGCATCATCTGGCTCATCGACCTTGATTATCTGGAAGCGACGCTCCAGCGCCGCATCGCGCTCGAAGTACTGCTTGTATTCACTCCAGGTGGTGGCAGCGATGGTGCGCAGCTCGCCACGCGCCAACGCCGGCTTCAGCAGATTCGCCGCGTCTGCGCCCCCAGCCTGGTTGCCAGCGCCGATCAAGGTGTGGGCTTCATCAATGAACAGCAGCACCGGAGTCTCTGACCGCTGAACAGCGTCGATCACATTTTTCAGTCGTTGCTCAAACTCGCCTTTGACCCCGGCACCCGCCTGGAGCAGCCCCAGGTCCAGCGTACGGATACACACCGGTTTCAGGCTATCGGGGACTTCGCCGCTGGCGATGCGTAAAGCCAGCCCCTCGACCAGCGCGGTTTTGCCAACACCTGGATCGCCTACCAGAATAGGGTTGTTCTTGCGCCGACGGCTCAGCACATCGATCACCTGACGGATCTCATCGTCGCGGCCGAACACCGGATCAATCTGCCCTGCTGCAGCCTTGGCAGTAACGTCATGGCTGAACTGATCCAAGATGGCGAGTAATGCCGAATCACCACCTGTGCCGCCCACAGCCTCAGACTCTCCTCGCACTTCTGGCTTGAACAATGAACTCTGCTCTGACTGACGTTCTTCCGAATCGAATTCAAGCAGCGCTTTCACCTGCTCCGATTGCGTAGGACCGATGCTCAATGCAGGCCAAGCGGCTGAACACTTAAGCAAGTTTGGCGCTTCAAACAGCGCCCCCAGCAAGTGAACGGATCGCAACTGCTCGCAGTCACGATCCAGCGATGCCAGCAACCAGCCATTGGTAATCAGCTGCTGCACTTCACCGCTCAGCTGAGGTTTGCTGAGAACGCTGCGCGGCAATGTGTTGAAGTGGTCAAGCAGTCCCTGCCAGATGGCATCCATATCCCACTCGTATCGGCGGGCGATGACCACGAGATCGCCCTCGCCTTGTTCAAACAGTTTCAACAGCCAGTGTTCAACGGTGATATGACTGTGCCCACGTGCCTGGCAAAGTGAAGCTGCTGCCGTGAGTGCCTGGGTACAATAGGCGTTCAGCCGGCGAAGCAGGCGTGTAGGATCGTGTGCCATACAGGGCATCCTTGTCGTCAATGATCGGCATGTCGCCACAAGTGCGAGCGCATCTGACTATCTGAGGTGTATTTGGCTGAACGCCCGCGCACGGACGCTCAACCCAAGACACTGGGAGCTGTCAACCAACTTGGGCTGAAAGCCAGGTTTTATCCAGCGGCAGCGGCGCTAGGGCGTTCATTCCAGGAATCCGAATGGATGATGTTTCCATCCTTGAAAGCCCAAGTGATCTTCTCGTAGCGCAACTCGACCAATTCCAAGTGATTGTGTTTCTCTTTCGCTGGATCTTTGACGTCGTGCATCTTTGGAGCAACTTTCACGACCTTGACATTTTCCAGTTTGGTGTTGAAATACTCCACCTCCTGCCCGGCATCATTGATTTTGTACCATTTGAATTCCGCTTCTTTGAGCGTCTGCCCGGTCGTCACGGCCTTGTAGAGATAAGGAGAAGAGGCGTCTATCTCTTTGGTGAAAACAAAAGGTGTATGGATACGCGTACCGGTTAATTTGCCGGTGTTGTTATCGGTTGGGATATACACATCATGATCTTGACCGACGACTTCAACACTGCCTTCGCGGCCTTTTACATCCACCGAGCCTTTGATATCGGCCCCGCCGTCGTCTTTCAGCCACAGATAAACAGGAATAGCCATTTAGAAGTTCCTCATTTCAAACGTTGGGCGTCGCGAAGTGCGACAGGGGTTGCAATCCCGAGGCCGTAGTCGAGGACTGACAAGCCCCCGCTTCCGGCACCAGGCGAATTTCAACTCGGCGATTGGCCGACCGTCCTTGTTCCGTGTCGTTGCTTGCAACGGGCTCACTCGCCCCCAAGCCTTGTACTGCGAAGCAGTTGCTGGGTATGTCACCCATGTGTTGAATCCAGTCGTGAACCGCAGCGGCGCGTGCTCGCGACAAGCGCAGGTTCTGTTCGTCACTGCCCGTCGCATCCGTGTGGCCTGTGATCACGATCAACCAGCCTGGCTGTGCCTTGATGCCCGCAAACGCATTCACCAGGAACTTGGTCGACTCTGGCTTCAACTGCGCGCTGCCACTGTTGAACAGCGATAAGCTGTCCAGGCGAACCGTGCGTGGCTTGTCAGGCACGCCTTGAGGCACGGTCGGCATGCGGTGGCCGTTGATCGCAGCCAGCAGTGAAGGACGTAATCTTTCGCCTTGATACAGCCCGAGACCAAGTGACCACGGCTCGCCCTGGCGGTAGTAGTGATCCAGGCGCTGCGCATCCTGGCGAAGCACCATCATTGCCTCCTGGCGCTGCGATACGTTGGCCGAATCGGGGCTCAGCGAAGCGGTGCTGTAACGCCGCAAATCATCGGTGACCTGACGTATCAGGAGCGTGTTTTGCCTCGCCGAGCTGATCAATGCGACGCACGCCGCTAGCACCAACAACCAGACCCCAATCACCACGGCCCTGCTACGCGGACTGTACGGAGCCCTGCCGGGCAGCAAATGAAGCAGTGCATCAGGAAAGGGTAACAACGCGCTTGCGTGATCAGCCCCATCACGAATGTAGGAAAGGCCGGTCCGCTGCTGTAGCCAACGGTGCCAAAGACTGCCGTCACGCGCCCCCTCAGTCCTGGGAACAAATGCAACCGCAAGGGTGAGCGCAGTTCCGATCTGCTGACGGGGATTTCCTAGGTCTATTTCCGGCATGCACGCTTCGTTCAGCCAACCGACGGCAGCGTTCAACTGCACCGTGGTGCGTAGTCGATCAGCCTGGTGCTCAGGATCTTTGCCCCTGCGCTGCCATTCGGACAGGCTCAGGCACTCACCCGCCTCTCGTACTCGCACACTCGATTCTTCAGCCTCCCAACTGAACCAGGGCGAAAGCCCAGTCGCACTCTGGAAATAGCTCACAATCAGCAGCGGAAGCGGTATACCTCGCTTGCGCAGTATTGCGAGCTGATGGCACAAGCTTCGAATCTGGTTCGCAAGCACTGCGCCGTCAGTATGGGCACTGGGGGTTACGACCCACATGACGCTGAGCTGCCCATCCCACTCTGGCCGCTCCAGCAAGAGTTCGGCTACGGTTGCGGGCACCTTCGAAAGGTCGGGCACTGGCACATAACACCCCTCCCCTGTTACTCGTGGAACCAACTGCTCGGCAGACGAGTCCTCAAACAGCTCAGCCAGGCAATCACCGACCACCAGAACAACGGGATGACGATACGATCCAGCAGGCAGGCTGACACCGCTGCGCTTACCGCTAGCACGTGATATGCGGCGCCAACCCACCGCCACCAACGCACTGACTAGCAGAGCCGCGATGGCTTGAACCCCCGCAGCCAGCGGCAAGGTGGCAATCAACAACAAGGACAGCGCACCGGCCCATAGCCAAAGCCCTTGTTTGTGTCTCTGCGGCATTACGCTCACTCCTGCACCGGCAAGAGTGAGGCCACCGCCTCACCTAACGCGCTATCAAGCCCCCACCAGGCGCCGACCAACAGGGCAGCGGCCATCACGATGTGAACCAGCGGACCGCGCAGCCATCCCCAGATCGGCATCCGTGGACCAGTGTCTAGCGGGATGACCAGTGACTGGCTTGTGACCAGAGGTGGCACCTTGACAGAGATGGCAGTCAACAACTGCTGCCGCTCCGGGTGATTGGCATCTCGATAGCGGCCGAGGAAGCCAAGCATCAGCACCCGCTGAAAGACCGTGAGTACGTGAGGGTGCACAGAAGCTTCGCGCAGCGCAGTGCGCATATCTTCGTAGAGCGACTCACCCGCCTGGTGACTGCTGAAGAACTTTGCCTGCAAGGTCTCCATCGCCCAGTCCTCATGGGCTCTGCCCTCGGCGCAAGCAAGTACCGTCTCGTCCAGAAGGGCACATTGCGCATGGCTGATCAGCTCGATACTACGGCGATCCAGGCCGCCCTCTTGAAGCGTGGCGCGCACATGTTCCACATCGGCAACGCAACGTGACCACAGCTCTGGACTGGGGTGCGCCTCGGTACCGTGTCGCAACTCGACCACCAACAGATAGGTATCCTGTAGCAGCGCGTCGATATCCACCGTGACTGCGGCGCTCTTTTGTGTCGCACGATTCATGAGCGCAGCACCGCAAACAGTTCGAGCTGGATATCCTGAAACACACTCGGGACATAGAGCGCACAGACCCCATGAGCCAACATCGCACGCCCTTTTGCATGACTGAGGTCGAGTGCGAAGTACTGATTCTCCAGCCGCAACGGTATTGCCGCCGGCACATGGCTCAAAGGTTTAAGAGGAACGCCATCGAGCGCCGCATTGACGAGATGGTCCACATCATCGGGGGAACCGACCTTACACAGCCGGGGGAACTGGCTTTGAATTTGAACGGCCGGCAGCCGGCAGCGAACCGAGAGATAGAAGTCAGCACCTTCTGGTTCAAGCAAGCGTGGATCGCTCAGGGAAACCTGCCAGCGGTTTGCGCTGCGTGCCTCCAGTGACAACGCCAGCACACGTGATGGCAGGCTCGCCTCCAGCAATGTAGAAAGGGTACGCATCAACGGCGGGAAAACCGCCTCAAGATCTGCGTGCTGGTAGGCAGGTATGTCCTCTATGTGCTGGTCTAACGAGAAGGTCAGCAGACCACCTGCGAACTTCACCAACTGCTGATACACCTGTTCCGGATGCCGACCAGGCTGCGCTTTCAGGTCAGCCAGCACTGGCTGATACGTGTTAAGCGCATTGAGCAACCAGAACAAGGTGACATCCGCAACAGCGAAATCCGCCATGCGCTCGTTGCTCTCCCGACGCATCCCCATCAACCGCTCTCGCTTGGCGCACAGCTGGGTCAGCAAGTTGTCGAGCTGAAGCAACAACCCGGCATGAGCATCAAACCTCAACAAGGGCGGGATGTAGGTATCATCAATTGCCCACCCATCCCGGCCATCACGCAGCAAACGAGCCACCGGGCAGGTCAAGTAATCGGCATTATCGTCGTCAGCCAGGCGCAAGCTCAGCGCCTGTTCGAGCACACTGATTGACTGCATTTCACCAGTGTAGAGATCCTTGGTATCACGCCATTTCTGGTGATACCTGACGGGCCGCTCGGCGCTGTTGCCCTCAAACAGGCAGTTGTTACCATGGGCCTGTTCCAGAGGCAAAGCGAGCACAACCGTGGTCTTCTGGATATCACCGGGCAATACCCGAGAGAGTTCCAGAGCACCGGGCAGTCGATCCAACCGATCGGTGTCAATCAAAGTACCGTCTGGCAGGCACAACTGAAGCCGAGTGGCCATCAGCTTGCCTAACCTCAGCGCCTCTGCATCAAACGCCACATGGCGGATGCCCCAGGGGTGAACCAGGGCCAGTGAAGCAATACTCTGATTTGTCCACGATTCAAAGCGGGCCTGCTGCTGAAATTGCTGCGCAGACAACACCACTCCAGACGCCCATAAAGGCCGATCGATCTTCACGTCATACACTCCTGCAACCGCAATCAAGATTTTGCTTTGGGCATCTGCGAAACCAAGGAGAGGTTGATGTCCATACCCTCAACCTGGAAATGCGGCACAGCAAATAACTTGACCCTGAAGAAGCCCGGGTTGTCATCAATGTCTTCGACAACCACTTTTGCTTGTCTCAGCGGGTGAGAGGCTTGCAGGTCATCGCCAGGATCGGTCATCTCGGTGACCAAGCCACTGACCCACCTATTGAGTTCCAATTCCAACAGGCGTCGGTCTTTGGTGGTGCCGATATTCTCCCGCTGGATCAGTTTCAAATAATGAGCAATACGTGAAAGCAAGAACACATACGGCAATCGTGAATTGATACGGCTATTGGCCGTGGCCTCCGCTGTGTCATAGATAGCCGGCTTGTGCGCTGAGTTGGCTGAGAAGAAACACGCGTAGTCACGATTCTTGTAATAGGAGAGCGGAATTAAGCCCAGATTGGCAAACTCAAACTCTCGGGTCTCCGGAATCATCACTTCCGAAGGGATCTTAACTTGACTACCCGTCCCCATGTCGTATAAATGGATCGGCAAGTTCTTGACAGCCCCACCGGACTGCGGCCCTCGTATCTGAACGCACCAGCCATTGGCGATAAAGCTTTTGACCATGTTGGCTGCAAATGCAAATGTCGAACTCACCCACAGGTATTTGCTGTGGTCCGGCCCCTTAACCTGCTCCACATAATTAAAAAGTCGCACCGGGTTCGTGTCAGGCCCATAAGGCAGGCGCCCCAACACACGGGGCATCGTCAGCCCCACGTATCGGGCGTCATCGCTTTGCGCAAAGGCATGCCATTTAATGTATTCAGCGCGCTCCATGTAGGTGCCGATATCCTTGATCGCAGCAACTTCCTCCATGGTATCCTTGCCGAAGAACGCCGGGCCAACCGAGCACAAGAAGGGCATGTGCGCCGCGGCTGCCACTTTCGAAACATTGCGCAACAGCGCGATATCTTGCGCCCCTCGTCCAAATTCGTAATTCGAAACCGCCGCCGCGATAGGCTCACCGCCAGGCGTATCGTATTCCTGAGTATAGGTATGCAGATACATTCCGCTTTGAGCGATCTCAGGCGCGTCCTCAAAGTCCTGCATCAAATGCTCTTTGCTGATATCCAGCAGCTCTATCCGAACGTTCTGACGAAAATCCGTTTGATCAATCAACGACTTCGCGCCACGCCAGATTGATTCGACCCGCTGAAAATCCGGATGATGCATGACCGCATCCAGCTGGCTGCTGATCTGAGCATCAATCGAGGCGATGTGCTCATCTAACAGAGCCCTGTCCAGTTTCTCCACCTTCGGAGAGACTTGCTTGAGGCGGTCCAGAAAAACGCTCACCGATGCAGTCACGCGCTCATTAGCTGTCGCTTCTGACAATGCATCGACACTTTGGAACACCTCGATACCGCCCATCTGACCAAGCGGCTCAAGATTTATTTTTTCAAACAGCGCGTGATAGACGCTCTGGCTCTCTTCCACCTGCACAGTGGCGCCACGCGATTGCGCAGAAAATTGTTCTTCGGACATTTATTAGCTTCCCGTCTGTCGAGATGATGGTTTTCTAGCGCTTGCTTTGCGGTGCAAGGGCAGCGAGTTCCTTAAGCAGCTCGTCACTTAGCGCTTCATCTTTGAGAATCCGCTCCAGTTCAGCTCGGAACGTTGCGTTGTCCAGAAGATTGGCCTTCAACTCACGCAGCAGGTTTCGCATCGCCAACAGTGCACGCAACTGCGGGATCTGCCGAGCAACCTGCTCTGGCTCGAAGTCCTTCATGCGCTGAAAACTCAGTTCGACCGGTGTCTCGCCGCCGTCGCCCGACAGCTTATCTTCAACAACAAGCTTGAGACTCGGAGAGAGGTCAGACAGCACACTGTCGAAATTATTTTTGTTGATATTGACTTTCGGCCGCTCTGACAGCGGACGCTGCTCCTTGCCGTTGCTGTAGTCCCCCATCAGCATGAGCTTCAGCGGAAGTTCCACCTTGCGCTGGGCGCCGCCTGTATGCAGATCTAGCTTGATATTGACTCGTGCCTTTGGCACCTCATTTTGAAAACTATTTGAAGCCATGCCGCCTCCTGCAAACCGGGATTCCTGGAGGGACCAGCGCTCTCTGAAAAGCGCCACCCAACCCCAACAAAACGGATCAAATATAATTGAGTGAATTTCGAGATAACGTTTGACCAGCAGCACTACCCGGAAGTGCTTCACTGACAAACATGATGCATATTTTCTTGCTGCGCTAGCCCCTTTTAAAAATAGGGAATGTTCCTACACCTCATGGCTTAAATGCCCACAACCTCCGAGCCGGCATGCCGAATCACCAAAGCTGCATTCAAAAAATGCAGCCCTAGCACTATCGATGAGCTGATCCATATCAATGAAATATCAACAGTGAAACGATTTCCTGTCATGCACTAGGCGAGTATTATTTTCATCCCATCACACTTAATCGGCAATTTCGTACAACCTGGGTGTCGGAAATTTTATGTTCGGGCATCACATTAGCGAGAGGTGCGTGTATATCAACCAAAACATATGCCTGCGTGACCTGTCCCAAATCTCTAAAGAGCTGCCAGAGCAGTTCGGTGATGCCTGACAGCTGCGGAAGCTATCGAGGATGCCCCCGGCGTTTGGGGTCATTTCCCGAACGATGAAGCAGCTACCCACCTGATCTGGCTGGGGCTGAGAAACTTCACGGGAAACTGGGGCTCAGCAGCGCACGCTTGGCAAGTGCGATGAATCAATTCGCAATTTTGTACGAGGATCGGTGCATCAGGCCAACCTGGTGAAAATCAGGGCCTGCCGGACGGCAGGCCGCTACCGGCCTGCACACAAAAACTGACGCTCCCCCGCGATGGGCCGCGCAGCGGCCCCGGCTTTATAACGCCTAGACTGGCCCCCTGCCCTACAAGGCCCCATACACCCATCACCGCAGATCACGCGTGCAGCACTGATCCCACGCTCCACCTGCCATCAGCCGCGCCCCTGATCCTTCACCCAATCGAGCATCCCACCTGGCACGATCAGCTCGTGCCGAGCCCTGGAACACGCCGTATACAACCCCGCCAGCAGCCGGGCGCGCTCGTTGCGGTTGCCTGGCACCTGTTGCGGCACCATCAGCTCTGGCGACACCATCACCCGCGCGAACTCCATGTTCCTGACGTCCCGTACCCGCCCCAGGAACAGCTTGGGCGCTTTGTCCCAGCGGTAGCGGCTCTTGGCCTTGGCAAAATGCTGCGAGGTATATCCCTTGCCCAGCATCGAAGCCACCGCGATGAACGCCTTGTCGTCCCCTTTGTGCTCGGCCAGCGCCTGCCAGCTGGCGTACCGGAACAGCATCGGGTGCCGCGGGCGTGTACCGTGGCGGTACAGCTCGATGCAGTCTTCGACAAACAGCTCGAAGTCCTTGCGTGCCCCGTGCAGCATCACGAACGCAACGCCAAGATGCGTCAGGCGCTGGAACCAACCGAACAGGCCCCATTCGTCCTCGACGATCAAGGCCGTGGGCTGCTGGGGCACGGTCACGCTGTCGAAGAAACTGACGCGTGTGTAATGCTCGGCACTGCCGCTGAACGCGGCCTGGATGGCAGCCGGATGCGCTTGAATCAACGGGTTGAGCACATTGTCCATGGCCGGCCCGACCCGCAATGAATGGTCGATGTAGCGTTGACGAATGAACCCACCATGATGGGCGCTAAGGCCATTGAGGTTCTGCAACTCGTCACCCAGCGCAATCACCGATTGTGGGCTACGGTCGAGCACCTCGAGCATGGGCGCTGACAATTCGTGGGCTTCGTCCACGATGACGTGGGTATATCGCGCATCGATCAGGTAGCCGGTCAGGGCAAGCAATTTGACCCGGTGATAATCGCGCAGCGGCAACTGAATATCCCTGGCCGGGGGGCGGATCAGCGCCTGCCAGTAAAGGCGCGCCGTTTCGAGCAGCACGTGCTGGTCCAGCGGCGTGATACCCGGTACGGACGACGGCAAATGGTGCAAGTCAATCTGCGCGTCGCCACTGTGGCAAAAGGCGCGCACCGCGCGTACGCACACGCCTACCACGTCGACGGCGGCCAGCGGCCCGACGTCGGGCAAGCCGAGCCAGCGCACGATCTGCGCCTCCTGCGGTCGCCAGGACTGCCGGGTGCGGTACGGGTCACGCAATCGCCAGCCGGTGCGGGTCAGGTCGCGGTTTAAAAGCTCATCGGCCAGTTGCCCGAATGTCATGGCCGTGTAGGCCTTTGCATCCTTTACCCGCGCCTGCAGCGCCCGCAGCTGCCCCTCGGTCAGGGCCAGCAGCAAGGTGCGCTGCGGATCGAGCAACCTGGCGAACTGATGAATCAGAAAGGTCTTGCCGGTGCCTGCAAAACCCTGCACAGCCACCGATTCGTCCACCCCGCTGAGAAACTCACGCAACAGACGGTTTTGCTGATCACTGAGCCTAAGATCGCTGGCCAGCGACGGCAGGTGTACGGCATGCAGGGGCGTGACGCGCTGCCGGTACAGATCGGCGAACTGGTAGTTCCACTGCCCCTGATCGTCCAGCAACTCGTCCGGCGCATGAGCAACCTCAGGCGACAACAGCGCAACACCATTTTCGCCCAGCATGCCCAGGCCCATGGCGAACACTTCGCGGTCGAATTGCTGCTGCACCTGCGCCTGAAAACGCCCGGGCGCTGCCTGCTCGACCTGCTGGGCAATGCGCAGCACCTCGGCGAAGCGACGCTCCTGGGCGTCGGCCGTGAGCGGCGTCCGTTGACTGGCCAGGCGCTGGACGAACAGCACGGCAGCCGCTTGCAGCACACTGGCCGAGGCAAGTGAATCGGCACAGGTGCCGGCGGCGAGGTTGTCGGCCTGGTCACTGGGCAAAGGCAGGTAGAACATCGGCACCTCAGGTGTTTATCAGGGCGGCACGATAGCAACTTTATTGCCCTGATGCAGGCACCAAGAACCCTTGGATCGTCATGCCGCAATTCGGGGACTACTCAACCCTTGGCGCGCCGCAGCGTGTCGCTGGGAAATTCTTTGAACAAATGCCTGTAACTGTTTGAAAACCTTCCTAAATGCCAGAATGACCACCGCATCGCTACTTCGGCCACCGTGCCGCTGGCCCCATTGAGCAGATCCCGCCGGGCGCCGTTCAGGCGTCTTAGCCGCAACCAGTGCGCAGGGGTCATCCCTGTGAAGGCCTTGAATGCCTGCTGCAACTGGCGCAGCGAAACGCCTGCAACGCTGGCCAGCTCGACCAGGTTCAGGGTCTGTTCGGGGCAATCGGCGGCCCAGTCACTGACACGGCGCATGATGGCCCTTGCCTCCCCCCGCTGCCCCAATGCCACGCCCTGCAGGCGCTGGCAGGCGTTATCCAGAATGAACAGGCAATCCTGCAGCAGTTGCTCGGCCAGGGCTTGCCCCTGCACACAGCCCTGTGACTGCCCCAGGTGGGTGAGCGTGGCGCTGAGCCAACTGCCGAACAGCGCCGTTTGCCCGCTGCCCAGCGGCACCATGAACAGGCCATCAAGGCGTTCGAGGTTAAGCCCATGGCTGAGCAGGAAGGCCTGCTCGAACACCACGGCCACTTCCTGGTAATGCTCGGGGGTGATCCAGATGTTGCGGGTATGCTCATTGAGCAGGTACAGGTTGTTCTCGCTTCGGTCGAAGCAGAAGGTCAGCGAGCCCGAAGGCGGTCGAAAGAATTGTTCCACCCGGGTGTTGAGCCGCTCTTCGTACACCTGCAGCCCGTCCAGTCCCAGACAGCGCAGCTCGCCGCTGAAATGACCCGGCGACATTTGCCGGTAGTGCTGCTGCCACCCAGGTGTGACGCGGATCTGCTCGGTAACATCGTGAGTGTGGTAAGCCTGGACCTGCAAGGCATCTGCGGTATTCACGCGACATCCTTTGTGCACTCTTATGGTGCATTCGACAGCGTAGAAAGTGGATAGATCGTAGCCGGGACTGCGACCAAGATAGTCGCCAGCGCGTCGACTGGGAAGCCAATGCCTGTTCACCTGTGATGCCGCGCACTCACCGATAACCTCAAGAGGTCCGTATGAACGCCCCCTTCGATCAGCTGTCCGCCTGGCTGAAAGAGCACCGCATCACCGAGGTCGAATGCGTCATCAGCGACTTGACCGGCATCGCCCGCGGCAAGATCGCCCCTACCGCCAAGTTCCTGCACGAACGGGGCATGCGCCTGCCCGAGAGCGTACTGTTGCAGACCGTCACCGGCGACTATGTCGACGATGACATCTATTACAGCCTGCTCGATGCGGCCGACATCGACATGATCTGCCGGCCTGACCCCAGTGCGGTGTACCAAATTCCCTGGGCCATCGAGCCGACCGCCATCGTGATCCATGACACTTTCGACAAACAGGGCAACCCGATCGAGCTGTCACCTAGAAACGTTCTCAAGAAAGTGCTGCAACTGTATGCCGATAAAGGCTGGCAACCCATCGTGGCCCCTGAGATGGAGTTCTACCTCACCCAGCGCTGCGAAGACCCGGACCTGCCATTGCAGGTGCCGCTGGGCCGCTCCGGGCGTGCCGAGAGTGGGCGCCAGTCGTTCTCCATTGACGCGGCCAACGAGTTCGACCCCTTGTTCGAGGACGTCTACGACTGGTGCGAACTGCAGGGGCTGGACCTGGACACCCTGATCCATGAAGACGGCCCTGCGCAGATGGAGATCAATTTCCGCCACGGTGACGCGCTTGACCTGGCCGACCAGATCACAGTGTTCAAGCGCACCATGCGCGAAGCGGCCCTCAAGCACAACGTGGCGGCCACGTTCATGGCCAAGCCCATCACCGATGAACCCGGCAGTGCCATGCACCTGCACCAAAGCGTGCTCGACGTGGCCACCGGCAAGCCGGTGTTCGCCAACGATGACGGGACCATGAGCCAGTTGTTCCTGCACCACATCGGCGGTCTGCAACGGTACATACCCAAGTTGTTGCCGATGTTCGCTCCCAACGTCAACTCGTTCCGCCGGTTCCTGCCGGACACCTCCGCCCCGGTCAACGTCGAGTGGGGCGAAGAGAACCGCACCGCAGGCCTGCGCGTTCCCACGTCCACGCCCGAGTCGATGCGGGTGGAAAACCGCTTGCCGGGCGCAGACGCCAACCCTTACCTGGCCATCGCCGCCAGTCTGCTGTGCGGCTATCTGGGCATGGTCGAGCAGATCGACCCCAGCGCGCCGGTCCAGGGCCGGGCTTACGAACGGCGCAACCTGCGCTTGCCGATCACCATCGAGGATGCGCTGCAGCACATGGAAGACTGCCAGACCGTTCAACAGTACCTGGGCAAGTCATTCGTGCAGGGCTACGTGGCGGTCAAGCGGGCCGAGCATGAGAACTACAAGCGCGTCATCAGCTCATGGGAGCGCGAGTTCCTGATGCTGAGCGTCTGATCCTGCAAGGGCCGCAACGCGGCCCCTTAGCACCGCACACCCACAACAATGCCAACGAGGTGTCGTCATGCATTACCTGAAAGCCCTGATCCCTTCTGCATTCACCCTGTTGTTCGCGGCCACCAGCCAGGCAGCGCCGACGGTCAGCGTTTACAACTGGACCGACTATATCGGTGACACGACGCTGGCGGACTTTCAGGCCAGCACCGGTATCAAGGTGGTGTACGACGTGTTCGACTCCAATGAGACCCTCGAAGGCAAGCTGCTGGCAGGTCGCACCGGCTATGACGTGGTGGTGCCGTCCAACCACTTCCTGGCACGCCAGGCTCAGGCCGGCGCCTTCCTGCCGCTCGATCGCAGCAAGCTGACCAACTGGCAGCACCTGGACCCCAAGCTGCTCAAGTTGCTGGAGCAGAACGATCCCGGTAACCGCTATGCAGTGCCCTACCTATGGGGGACCAACGGCATCGGCTACAACGTGGACAAGGTCAAGGCAGCCTTGGGCATCGATCGGGTGGACTCCTGGGCGGTGCTGTTCGAGCCCGAAAACCTCAAGAAACTCAAGCAGTGCGGCGTGGCCTTCATGGACTCGCCCGATGAGCTGTTCCCGGCCATGCTCAACTACCTGGGCATGGACCCGCGCAGCGAGAACACAGCGGACTATCCCAAGGCCGAGGCGCGCCTGCTGGCCCTGCGGCCCTATATCACCTACTTCCATTCCTCCAAGTACGTCTCGGACCTGGCCAACGGCAATATTTGCATCGCCTTTGGCTATTCGGGCGACGTGTTCCAGGCTGCCAACCGCGCGGCAGAGGCCAACAATGGTGTGAAGATCGCCTACAGCATTCCCAAGGAGGGCAGCAACCTGTGGTTCGACCTGCTGGCCATCCCCAAGGATGCCAACAACCCCGAGCAGGCCCTGGCCTTCATCAACTACCTGCTCGACCCACAGGTGATCGCCAAGGTCAGTGCGACGGTGGGTTATGCCAATGCCAACCCCGATGCCAAGGCATTCATGGACCCGGCGTTGGTGAACAACCCCGAGGTCTATCCACCCCAGCAGGTGCTGGACAAGTTGTACATCTCCACGACACAAAGCCCGAAGATCATGCGCCTGATGACGCGCGCCTGGACCAAGATCAAGTCCAATCGCTGAGTGAGCCTTACCCATGCCTTTATCTGCCGAACATGCCGCGTCCTACTATGCGGCCACTGCCCGTGACACAACCCGCTATCCGTACCTCGACGGCGAAATCGATGCCGATGTGTGCGTCGTCGGCGGCGGCCTGACAGGGGTCAACACCGCACTGGAACTCGCCGAGCGCGGCCTGTCGGTGGTGCTGCTCGAAGGCCGGCGCGTGGGTTGGGGTGCCAGCGGGCGCAATGGCGGCCAGCTGATCCGTGGCATCGGCCATGATGTCAACGGCTTCGCTCGGTACGTGGGCGAGGACGGCGTGAGGTATCTGAAGCAGGCAGGCATCGACTCGGTGACCTTGGTGGCTGAGCGCATCGCCCGCCACGGCATAGCATGCGACCTGCGCTGGGGCTTCTGCGAGCTGGCCAATACCCCCGCCCAGTTCGCTGCCTTTGCCGCCGAGCAGCAGGAGCTGGCGGCCTTGGGCTACCAGCCTCACACCTACCGGGTGCCGGCAGAGCGCCTGCGCGAAGTGGTTGGCAGCGACCGTTATGCAGGCGGCATGGTGGACATGGGCTCAGGGCACCTGCACCCATTGGATCTGGTGCAGGGCGAAGCCCGAGCGGCGCAGTCCCTGGGGGTGCAGATCTTTGAACAGAGCCCGGTGCTGCGCATTGACCATGGCTCCACCGTAACGGTGCACACCGCGCACGGCAAGGTACGCGCTGCCAGCCTGGTACTGGGTTGCAATGCCCACCTTGAGGGCCTGGAGCCCAGGCTCAGCGGCAAGGTGCTGCCAGCGGGCAGCTACGTGGTCGTGACCGAGCCACTGGAGGAAACGGTCGCAATGTCGCTCATTCCCCAAGACATGGCCCTGTGTGACCAGAAAGTGGGGCTGGATTACTATCGCCTGACCGTCGACCGGCGCTTGCTGTTCGGCGGTGCCTGCCACTACTCCGGGCGCGATCCCCGCGATATCGCCGCGTACATGCGGCCCAAGGTGCAGCGGGTGTTCCCGCAGTTGGGCGAAGTGCGCATCGACTATCAATGGGGCGGCATGATCGGCATCACGGCCAACCGCTTCCCACAGGTCGGGCGACTGCGTGATCACCCCAACGTCTACTATGCCCAGGGTTATTCGGGCCATGGGCTGAACGTCACACACTGGACGGCCAGGCTGCTTGCCCAGAGCATCGCGCTGGGGCAAAGCAAGGGGCTGGATGTGTTCAGCGCCGTGCCCCACCTCACGTTCCCCGGCGGCAGAGCGCTGCGCTCGCCCCTGCTGGCCCTTGGCATGTTGTGGTACCGGCTGCGCGAGGCCCTGGGGTGAAGACGTTCAGGTACAGGCCATGGGCCATGTGGTAGTCTGCGCCCCTCGAAATGCATGGTCGCGCCGACCATGCCAAAAGGAAGCGGGCCACCCGGCCCAGGCCAGATCAGGACCCCTCCCATGCTGTTTCACAAGAACATCAACGCCCTGCGGGCGTTGGCCGTCATATCGGTCGTGCTGTACCACTTCAAGATCCCGGGGTTCTCGGCCGGGTTTCTCGGCGTAGATGTGTTCTTCGTGATTTCGGGCTACCTGATGACCCGGATCATCGTGAGCGGCCTGGACAAGCAGCAGTTCTCGCTGATCGGTTTCTACGCGGCCAGGGCCAGGCGAATCATTCCGGCCCTGCTGGGGTTGTGCATCGCCCTGGCCGTGTTCGGGTATTTCTTCCTGGCGACGGACGACTACCGGGAATTGCTGCGCACCAGCAAGGAAAGCCTGCTGTTCACGTCCAACCATTATTTCGCCCGTGACGGCAGTTATTTCGACGCACCGCTTCAGGAAAACTGGCTGCTGCACACCTGGTCGCTGTCGGTGGAGTGGCAGTTCTACTTGATCTATCCCGTGATCGTGATGGGCCTGCACAACGTGTGCGCACCGCCTACCTTCAAGCGGCTTGTGTTGGCGCTTGGTGCCGCCTCGCTGGTATTCTCGGCGCTCTACAGCCCAGGCCATCCGGTCGCATCGTTCTTCCTGCTGCCTACCCGAGCCTGGGAAATGCTCGCCGGTGCTCTGGTGTTCCTGTATCCGCTCGCGCTTTCGCCCAGGGCAGCGGCACTGTGCGAAGCCTTGGGCCTTGCACTGATTGCAGGCGCCCTGGCACTGCTGCCCCACGACGCTACCTGGCCGGGTTACCTGGCCCTGATACCGGTGATCGGCACCCTGCTGGTGATCCACGCCAATGCCAACAGCCTGTTCGCACGCAACCGGGCACTGGCATTTCTGGGCAAGACGTCTTATTCGATCTACCTCTGGCATTGGCCATTGGTGGTGTTGCTCTATACCTGCGGGCTGCTGCAAGACTGGCGCGCGGTGACCTGTGCGGTGCTGTTGTCGGTTGCGCTGGGCGCGGCGTCCTATGGGTTGATCGAAAGCAGGACACGCGCCCTCAAGCGCCCGGTACTGGGCCTTGCCCGTTACGCAGGCATGGGCCTGGTGTGGGTGGCGGCGGCAGGGGCCGTGGCCTCGGCAATCAAGCACAACCCGCAACTGCGCTGGGCCCACGATGACGGCAAGCCGGAGTACGACAGCAAGCTGTACGCACAGCACTGCGACACCAACCCGTACGGGGCCGCACAGTGCGTATTGGGCACCGGCGATATCTCGGCCCTTCTGCTGGGCGACAGCCATGCCCAATCCACCGCTGCGGCCTTGATGCTGGAAAACCCCGGCGCGGCGATGGGCTGGGCACGGGCCGGCTGCCCTACCCTGATCGACTTCGAAATGGGCGACAAGGACGTCGAGCAGCACTGCAAAGCCTTCAACGCCGACAAGTTCGCCCAACTGGCCACGGACTACCCTGGCGTACCCTTGTTCTTGTTCAGCCGCGCAGCGCTGTATACCGACCAGCGCCGGCACAGTGGCTACAGCGTCTACTTCAACGGCGACAAGCACCAAAGCGGCCCGCAATTCGAGCAGCAGTTCATCCAGACCTACACCCAAACGGTGTGCATGCTGGCACAAAATCGCCCGGTGTACATCGTCAAGCCGGTGCCGGAAATGCCGTTCAGTGTCTACAAGGGCCTGACCCTGCAGCACCGGCTTCTGGGCATGAACAGCGACATCGTCACGCCTGTGAGCGATTACCAGGCCCGCAACCGCCTGGCCCTGGAAGCCATCGAGACGGCGGCCGAACGCTGCCACGCAGGTATCGTTGACCCGGTGCCCTACCTCTGCCCGGACGGCAAGTGCATGGGTTCAAAGGACGGCAGGCCGCTGTACTTCGATGACAACCACTTGATTGACGCGGGCAACGAACAACTCAAGGGCCTGTTCAAACAGGCCATGCACAGCAGCCCGGGTTCGACTGCCCTGCGCTGAAGCGCAGGGTGCTCAACACTCCACGAACGCAACGGCCAGGCCGCCGCGAGAAGTTTCCTTGTAGTTGGCGTGCATGTCCGCACCGGTGTCGCGCATGGTGCGGATGACGCGGTCCAGGGAAATGAAGTGTTCCCCGTCACCGCGCAGCGCCATCTGCACAGCGTTGATCGCCTTGACCGCGGCGATGGCATTGCGCTCGATGCAGGGCACCTGAACGAGGCCGCCGACCGGGTCACAGGTCAGGCCCAGGTTGTGCTCCAGCGCAATTTCAGCGGCATTTTCCAACTGCGGGGGCGTAGCGCCCAGCAGCTGTGCCAGGCCGGCGGCTGCCATCGAGCACGCTGAGCCCACCTCGCCCTGGCAGCCCACCTCGGCGCCGGAAATTGACGCATTCTTCTTGCACAAGATGCCCACGGCCGCAGCCGCCAGGAGGAAATCCACCACGTCGTCATCGCAGGCGCCGGGGTTGAATTTCATGAAGTAGTGCAACACGGCCGGGATGATGCCGGCCGCGCCATTGGTGGGTGCGGTGACCATGCGCCCACCGGCGGCATTCTCTTCATTGACCGCCAAGGCGAACAGGTTGACCCACTCCATGGCGCTCAAGGTAGAGCCGATGACATTGGGCTTGCCCAGCTCCTGCAAGCTGCGATGCAGCTTGGCCGCCCGGCGCTTGACCTGCAAGCCGCCCGGCAATACGCCCTCGTTGCGCAGCCCATTGTCGACGCACTCGCGCATGGCCGCCCAGATGCGCAACAGCCCGTCGCGCACCTGCGCCTTGGGCCGCCACGCGCATTCGTTAGCCATCATCAACTGCGCAACGCTCAGGCCATGCTGGCTACACAGCGCCAGCAGCTCGGCTGCGCTGTCGAACTCGTAAGGCAGCGTGACGGTTGGCGACAGGCCCACCGGCGCGGTCAGCTCGGCCTCCTCGACAATGAACCCGCCGCCTACCGAATAGTAGGTCTGGTGCAGCAGGCTGGCATGCTGGTCGAACGCCTCCAGGCGCATGGCGTTGGGGTGATAGGGCAGGTTTTCATCGAGCAGCAGCAGGTCGCGGGCGTAGTCGAACGCCACAGGATGGCTGCCGTCGAGCATCAGGCAATGCTCTTGCAACACTTGGCCGATGCGCGCATCGATGCTGGCAGGGTCGATGCGGTCTGGCCATTGTCCCATCAGGCCCAGCAGGCAGGCTCGATCAGTGGCATGGCCCACGCCAGTGGCCGACAGCGAACCATACAGGCGTACTTCGACACGCTGGGTGCTGTTGAGCAAGCCTTGCTCGCGCAGCGCTTGGGCAAACGTGGCGGCGGCGCGCATGGGGCCGACCGTATGCGAACTGGATGGGCCAATACCGATTTTGAAAAGGTCGAAAACACTGATAGCCATGCTAATACCTGACGGGCGGTTGCTGCTGCCAAAACGCCCAATACTTGAAAACCTCAGGCGCACAGGCCCGTTTCGCGAGATACTGCGCCCCTGTGCTACAAATGACCAACGAAACTTCCTAAGCCAGCCTTTAGCAGGACTAAACCATGAGACGCCAACTGACAGGGCAATCCTTCGTCTGGCTGCACGTGTTCGCCTGTGCCGCCCGTCACCTGTCGTTCACCCGCTGCGCCGAGGAGCTGCATATCACCCCCGGGGCCGTAAGCCAGCAGATGCGCCAACTGGAGGAGCGCCTGGGTTATCGGCTGTTCCTGCGCCGCGCCCGTGGCGTGGAACTGAGCGCCGAAGGCCAGCGCCTGGCTCAGACGGTGGCGGACGCCTATGGCAGCATCGAGGCAGAACTGGTGCGCCTGGATGCAGGTGAAATACGCGGCACCGTACGGGTGCGCTCGATCCCCTCGTTCCTGGCCAAGTGGCTGACCCCGCGGCTGTCACGTTTCCAGCAACGCTACCCCGACATCGAGCTGCGGCTGGTGGCCGAGGACAGCGCACAGGCCCTGACGCCTGGGGATTTTGACCTGGCGATCGACCTCAACGACGGCAGCTACCCCGGTATGCTGTCGACGCCGCTTCTGGCCGAGCAGATCTTCCCGGTCTGCTCCCCAGCCCTGCTGCGTGGGCGTCCCCCGCTGCACGGGCCAGCGGACTTGGTGCACTACCCGTTGCTGCACGACATCACGGCCTGGCGAGGCAGCTCGGAATATGCCGAATGGGAGTTCTACCTGGAAGGCATCGGTGCGCCTGCGCAAGCCGTACGGCGTGGCCACACCTTCAACCGCAACCACCTGACCATCGAGGCGGCCATTGCGGGCCTTGGCGTGGCCATTGCCCGGCGTACCCTGCTCAACGACGAACTGGAGCGTGGCGCGCTGATCGTGCCATTCGGGGTCGCCATCCCCAACCACAAGCGCTACGTGGTGCACTACCCGCCTGGCGGGTTGAACCAGCCCGGCGCACGTGCGGTACACGACTGGCTGGTGGCAGAAGCGCAGGCGTTTCGAGAATTGCATCCCCTGACTGGCGCACCGCAAGATCTGTAGCGCAAAACACCCAGCCTGTCTGGCTTGGGTCGCTAGTACGCCTGCTTGCCGGTGAAGGCGTTTAGGGTGCGCACCAGGATCACGAAATCCAGCCACAGGGACCAGTTGTTGATGTACTCGATGTCCGAATCGACACGCTGGATCATCTGCTCGATGTCCTTAGTTTCACCCCTGAAGCCCCGCACCTGGGCAAGGCCGGTCATGCCTGGCTTGATGTTGTGGCGCGCGAAATAGTCGACGATGTCCTGGGAGTACAAGGTGTCATGCTGCAATGCATGGGGCCTGGGGCCAACCAATGACATCTCGCCCGTCAGTACATTGAACAACTGCGGCAGCTCATCGAGGCTAGTGCGCCGGATGAAGGCGCCGACCCGGGTCAGGCGCGGGTCGTTTTTCTGTGCCTGCTTGATCTGCCCGGCTTCGGGCTGGTGAACATGCATGCTGCGAAATTTCCAGATCCGAAACGATTCCCCGGTCCAGCCCGTGCGTTCCTGGCGAAAGAACACCGGGCCTGGGCTGTCGAGCTTGATCGCCAGGGCCACAGCCAGCAACACCGGCGATGCACACAGCAGAATCAGTGCCGCCAGGACACGATCCTCGAGGTTCTTCAGGAACAGGCTCATGCCGGTCAACGGGGTTTCAGACAGGGTCAGGACAGGAATACCGGCGATTTCGCGCACGCTATGGTTGATCAGGCGCAGGGAGAAAATGTCGGGCACCCAGTTCACTGCGATGCACTTGTCGAGCAGTTTGAAATAGACGTCGCTGATGACTTGCGAGCCTCCCAGTGGCGTCACCAGGTAGACCGTGCGGATGCCATGCTGGGCGACGATGCCGTCCAAATCGCTGATATGCCCCAGCACCGGCAGGCGCTGCTTGCCGTGCTCGACGTCGTCGCCGTGCGGCGCGGCTTTTGCGGTCAACACGCAGCCTACCACCCGTTCCCCGAACCAGGGGTTGCTGCTGATTTTCTGATAGAGGAAATTAGCCAGGTCACCGTCGCCGATGATCAGGGCGTTCTCAAGGCGAGCGTGGGCGGTAAAGCGTTTTTGCAGTTCACGCACGGCAACATGCAGAAACAGCTGGGCGATGTAGCCGATGACGAACAATTCCACCACTAACAGCCGTGAATAGGTTTCGCTCTGCTTGGTCAGAAAGGCCATGACCACCAGAAAGCAGAACGTTGCCGACCATGCCTTGAACAGCCGGAACGCCTTGATCGACAGCCCGACGTTGGTGCGATAGATGGCGTAGTGATCGTAAATGACCGCCAGCGCTCCGATCAGCAACAGCAGCATGATGACGTAGTCGGACGTGATGTAGCCGAACTGGTCATAGATCAGGTACCAGGCAATGCCGGTCACCGCCACGCCATCCAGACCGGCTTGCACGGCGTTGCTGACGCTGCTTCTGCGCTGAAGCAAAGACCGGCTGCTTCGGGGTTCGAACACCATTTCAGACCTCATCGATGGGTACATGGCCAGGGCCTGTAATCGCCCTTTGATACTGAAGGACAGCGTTGGCGAAACCGGTACAGCAGCAGGCGCGCGCGGGTGTCTGTAGCGGTGATATCACTGTAGCAGCCCGTCCTTGGCTGCGCGGTAACTTCGCGCGACCGCGCCATGTCGTCAGCCGCCAGGATGCAGCGCTCGCCCTGCCCGGGCGAACCGCCGGGCGCGTAACAGGAACAGCGGGTTGCCCACCACGTAGCGCATGAACAGCCGCCGGGGCTCGCACAGCAAGCGGTACAGCCACTCTGCACCCAGCCGCCTGACCCAGGCCGGTGCGCGATGGACCTTGCCGCCCATGAAGTCCAACACGGCGCCGCCGCAAACGATCGTGCACACAAGGCCCGTGCCTTTGAGCGCAGCCGCCACGGCCTCCTGCTTGGGCATGCCCATGCCTAGCAGGATCAGATCCGGCCGATGCTCGGTCGCCAGGTGCAGGTACGTCGACACGTCGGCGAAGCCGTCATGCACCGAAACCGGCGTGACGCCATAGGTGGCAACGCAGCACTGAACAGCCTGCCCCAGATAAGGCTGGCGGGTGCCCCAGAAGGCCACGCGGCGGCCTGCGTAGGCGTGCACCAGCCGAGGAATGAAATCCGTCCCGTTCATGTTCAACCCTGGCGCCAACCCGAGCTGACGGTACAGCATCGCCATGCCCGAGCCATCGCGCAGCAGCACATCGGCGCCCAGCAGCGCTTCGCCATAGGCGTCATCGCGAACGACCAGATTCATGGCATGGGCATTGACGAAGCCCAGCACGGTCGGGGCTACAGGGGCAGCCAAGGCGTGCAGCAGGCGCTCAGCAGCCTCGCTATCCTCGACCACCTGCAGCTGGTCGATCACCGCGTGCCACCGTGCTGGCCACTGCTTTGCAGCCATCAATCGTCCTCCCGGCGGGAGCGCACCCACTCCACCTGGCGCTTGATCAGGAAGCCCACGTACACCGGCACCTTGCGCAAGGCGTAGAACGGCGCATACAGCAGCACCGAGAACGGGATCACGTCGCGGCAGAATCGGGCCCAGGCCAGCAGCACGGCAAGCGCCAGTAGCAGCAACGCACTCAGGGCCATCCAGGCAGGTGTCGCCACGCCTGTCACGGCGTAGGCCACCCAGGTAAGGGCGTTGAGCCCCAGCAACATCAGGACCAGCAGGGCCAGCGGAGGCACCAGCACGTCCAGCGTCAAACCGGCCAAGGCCACGTTGCGCTGGCTGAAGGCAGCCCAGGCGCGACGGGGCGCATCGGCCAGCATCAGCCCCAGGTGCCCGTGCTCCCAACGCGTGCGCTGGCTGTTAAGGCCTTGCTCACTGGTCGGGAACTGACTGGTGACCAGCGCCTGCGGGCAGAACAACGGCGGCGTGCCCCGCTGGCAGAGGTCAAGGCCCAATTTCACGTCTTCGACCAGATGCCCGTTGGCCAGGTCCACGGCGGCCAAGTCCTGCCACGGGAACGCCATGCCCGAGCCCATGAGCTGGCAGGGCAAGCCCACCCGTGCCCAGCCACGGGGCCGGACCAGGTTCTTGACCCGCCAGGCGAACTCGGCCACCTGCACCTTGAGACCGGCACCTGCCGGCGCCTTCATGAGGTACAGCGCCTGCACCGGCCGGCCGCTCTGCGCGCAGCGAAGGGCCAGTTGTTCGAGCGCCCCTTGCTCAGCACGGCAATCGGCATCGACGATGATCACCACCTGGGGCGGGTCGGCGGCCAGGTGACGCATACCGAAGTCCAGCGCATAGCCTTTACCCCGGCGCAAGGCATCCTGACGCACAACCACTTCAGCACCGCCCTCCTCGGCCCGTCGCGCTGTGTCGTCGCTGCAGTTGTCGGCCACGACCAGCAGGCGGTCACCGGCTTGCAGTTGCGGCACCAGGCTCGCGAGCGTGGCGGCGATGATGCTGGCCTCGTCATGGGCCGGGACCAGCACGGCAACCTGCGGGCGCGCCCGGGCAGCGACGGGTTGCGCACGAGCGGGAAGGTAGGCCAGCAACACCTGCCCCAGCAGCACCAGCACCGGAACCGAGACTAGGAGCGCCAGCCCCCCCAGTAAGAACGTCAATACAGTGATCATGCCGTTGCCTTGAAATACTCGGCCAGCCGGGCCGCCTCAGTGTCCACATCATGCCGCTCCAACACCCGCGCATGGCCGGCTGCGCCCATCCGCTGCAGCGTCTCGACCGGCTGCCGGAGGCAGTCAGCCATGGCTTCGGTCAATTGTTCGACGTCCCCCGCTGGCACCAGCCAGCCGTTCTCGCCAGGGCGCACCAGTTCGGGGATACCTGCCACATAGGTGCTCAGCACAGGACGACGCAGCGCCATGGCCTCCATCAAGACCACGGGCAACCCTTCGGCGAAGCTGGGCAGCACCAAGGCACGCGCCGCAAGCATGTGCTCGCGCACCTGCTCACTGCCGATCCAGCCGGTGATGCACACCTGTTGCTGCAAGCCATGATGGGCGATCAACCGCTCTATCTCGCCGCGCATCTCGCCATCACCGGCCAGCACCAGTTCGAAGGCGATGGAACGCGCCGCCAGCCGGGACGCGGCCTCCAGCAGCAGTAACTGGCCTTTCTGCTCGCACAGGCGGCCCACGCAAACCAGTCTCGGGGCCTGGGGTATCGCCACGCTGGGCACCTCATGAAACGCGCGTTCCAGACCGCAATGCACCACCTTGACCTTCGGCCAGTTGGCGTGGGCCACCCAGCGATATAGCTGGCTGCGTCCGTAGGCACTGACAGCCGCTACGAACGCTGCACGGTCGACCTTGTCGCCCAGGTGCAGGAACTGCGGCTTGTCGAACTCCTCCGGTCCGTGGACGGTGAAACTGAACGGCGGCCCACCCAGTGCGTGGACAAGCATGACGACTTCAGCGGAGTTGGTGCCAAAGTGGGCATGAACGTGGGAGGCCCCGCTTTGCTGCAGCCAGAGCAGTACCTGGCAGGCTTCAGCCAGGTATACCAGGTGATACGGCCAGGCGCGGTCCGCCCTGTATCCCATGCGCAAGGCCAGGCTCAGGGTTTGGCAGAAACGCCGTGGTTGTGCCCGCAGCACGCGCCAGAGCGGTTTGAGCAAACCCGCCAGCCCATGCTGCAGCACATACACCGTTTTGGCTTTCTCGCAGACATCCTCAGGGTCCTGCAACTGGGCGTCCCATCCGCGCAGGGCAATGCGCTGAACCGTAATGCCCAGGCGTTCAATCGCCAGGATTTCGCGCCGTATGAAACTGTGACTCACCTTCGGGTACTGATTGACGAAGTAAGCAATACGCATACGAATCCAGATCCAAACCCGCTTGATGACACACCACGCCCGACAAGCCTTATGTACGGCCTTCTGTCAGGGGCGGAGCGTCCACTGCCGATGCATGCCCAGCGCATGCATCCCCTTGTAGTTCTTGTAGTTCATGGTTGCCGGCAGCGCCTGCCAAAGCCTTGTGCATGCGCGTGAAAACACTGTCGAGCAAAGCTTGCCGGCGGCGGTACATCGCCCGTTTCTTGGCGGGAATGTCCGATTCGGCGCGCTGTGCAGCCTCCAGGGGTAGCTCGAAAAAACCGTTGCAGGGTGCCGGCTGGCCGCCGTGCTCCTGCCAGATAGCATCGTAGTCGGCCGCCAGTTCACGGCCGGTATCGGCGCCAAAATAGGGATGACGGTGGTGCCTGAAGCCGTCGCTGACGGCCAGTATGCGATCGACCGAGAGCGAGCGCGCCAGGCACTTGAGCGCTTCGAGCACCAGGCTGCGCGGGCGCAGGCCTTCGAAATGCTTGGTCAGGTCGCGGTAGATGCCCAAGGACGTTTCACTGTCGATACCTTTGTGGATGCCTTGCACGGCGCCGATGAAAAGCGTCAACCTGTTCCCGTCGTTACACAGGGTGAAGGCCAGTGACGCGACCCGCAGGTCGCCCTGAAACAGGTTCAGGACCAACTCGCCTTCGCGCTTGAACCAGATCGGCCGGTCCAGCACTAGGCTGCAGGCCGGTGAATGGTCCCCCAAATCGCACAACACGCGGCGCTCATCGCGGCTCGTGATCAGTAGCACCGGCGCTTTAGCAGTCACCACTTCGAAATGCGAGGCAACGGCATCGAGCCGTTGGGCCACGTTCCAGCCGCTGCTGATGTAGGGCCATTGCACCATGCCCAGCGCGTCGTCCCCTACGCGCTGCCGCCACTGGGGGCCCAGTGCAGTCCTCATGCGCCCCATGAAGCGCTCGAGCGCGTGGCGATGGCTCACCATCAGCACGGCCAGCGCGCACTTGCTCTTCAAGGCTCGCGGGGTGAAACCGGGTTGCAACGTCGATAAGCTGCTCACGAGGCGGACAAGCATCATGGGGTCATCTCACTTGTACTCGATCAGCGCTGATTTGCCGGGCAACAGCCGCTGGCGCCAGAATTTCAGTTGCCCCACTGCCTCTGGGAACTTGCCCAGGACCAGAAACAAGGCCTGCAACCTGCGTTGCCGGGGCGCCAGGCCGCCGCGCCTGGCCAACCGCAGGACTTGCAGTGGGTACAGCAGCAAGAGCGCCAGTCCCCCTACCCCGAACACCAGGCATGCCGCCAGTGTCAGCAGCGGGATCCCCAGCCCCCAGACCCAGGCACGGCGGGACTCACGCACCCAGTGCCGCTCGGGTGCAGCACCATGCAACCAGGCGCCTTCGGCATAGGCGTAGCCGGCGCGCATGCTGCGTCGCCACCATTGGCCGAAGCGCGTCATGGCTGCATCGTGCAGGGTCATTTCGGCGTCCAGGCGCCATATTTTCCAGCCCGCGGCTCGCAAACGTACACACAGCTCCGGCTCCTCGCCGGCAATCAGCCCCGCCCGGAAGCCGCCTACGCTGGCGAATGCCTGGGCACGCATCAATGCGTCACCGCCACAGGCCTCGGCTTGGCCAACCGGGGTGTCCCACTCCAGGTCGCACAACTGGTTGTAGACGCTATGCTGGGCAAAGCGCTCACGCCGCCGCCCGCAAACAACCGCAACCTCTGCGTGCTGTTGCAAGAAGGCGTGGGCAGTGGGCAGCCACTGGGCGTCGATCTCGCAGTCGCCATCAACGAACTGCACCATGTCCAGACCAGGCTGCAACTGGTGCAGCCTGGCGAAGCCTTCGTTGCGCGCGCGGGCGGCAGTGAATGGGATACACAAGTCCAGGGCCAGGACGTGTACACCCAACTGATGCGCGAGCTGAACCGAGCCATCGGTGGAGCCGGAATCCACGTACACCACCGTATCGACACGGGTCACCAGCGCGCGCAGGCAGCGCGCCAGGCGCTGGCCTTCGTTGCGGCCAATCACCACGACGCCAATGCTCTCCAGGTGTGCGCTCACGGCATCACCTGCGTCGCAGGGCTGCGCCTGGGCTTGACCACCGCCGGCACGCCCACGGCAATGCTGTTGTCCGGCACATCGACCAGCACGACGGCATTGGCGCCAATCACCACATTGTTGCCAATGCGTATGTCGCCCAGAATCTTGGCGCCGGTACCAATGTCCACATTGTTACCGAACACGGGCGCCACAGGCCGATCGACCTGCTTGAGCCCCACCACCACGCCGTTGCGAATGCGACAGTCGTCACCGAACCGGGCGTAGCCGCTGACGATGATGCCGCCGAAGTGATCGATGACGAAATTGCGACCCACCAACGCCTCGCAAGGCAGTTCGACCCCGGTCAGGATCTGTACCAGTTTGAACAACACCTTGTAGACCAGCGAACAGAGCTTGCGCAGTGGCGCAGGCTTTACGCCATAGCGCCAGCGGCCGAACCGGTAGACCAACATCACCCAGAACCCCTGGGCTCCCCAGTCGCCACCGTGGGCCCGCAGATCGGCACGAATATTCTCGAACATGGCGCGCTACCTTGTCGGCTGGGTGGCGTAGCGGGTTTTGAACAGCAATGCCCACGTGGTGCGGCTGTGCAGCCAGCAGGCCTTCAAGGCCTCCGGCCCGCGCCGCTTGATCATTGCCTTGAGCGCCAGTATCACGTCACCCAGGCTCACCAGCCCCATATGCAGGGCAAGGCCCGCGCGGCCGTGGTGCTTGCGAAAGTACAGCAGCTCGCTTTCGATCTGATACGTGGAGATCTGTCGGCTCGCGGCTTCGAGCTGGGCCACCGACTTGGAGCTCTCGCCGCCGATATGCACCACCGTGGTGTGCGGGTAAAACACCACCTTCCAGCCCGCGGCCTTGACGCGCTTGCAGTGGTCGACCTCTTCGTAATACAGAAAGAAACGGGGGTCGAACAGCCCCACCTGGTCAAGGACTTCGCGGCGCACCAGGTAGAAACATCCAGGCAGCCAATCGCATTCGCGCACCGAGCCATGGTCCCAGCTCATGTCGTCGACGCGCTGTACGCCGGGGACGAAGCGTTCGAGCCCGGTGCGGGCGAGAAACACGTTGAGCGGCGTCGGAAAATACCGGCAGCTCGGTTGCAGGCTGCCATCGCGACCTTCGAGCCGAACACCGAGCACGCCACATTCCGGATGCGCCTGCATGTAGTCCAGCGTTTTGTGCAGCGCGTCCTGGGCGATGAAAGCATCAGTGTTGAGCAGCAGGGCGTACTGGCCTTGCAGGTGCGCCAGCAACTGGTTGTTGGCACGACCAAACCCTACGTTCTTCGGGTTGCTAAGCACCACTGCCTGAGGGCAGACCTGGGTCAGGCGTGCAAGTGAGTCATCGGCCGAGGCGTTGTCCACCACCAGGTAGCGCGCCAGATGCTCACTGTCGGCGCTGCGCAAGGCATCGAACATGGGCTGCAGCAAACCGGCCGTGTTGAAATTGACCACCATCACATCCACCGGCTTAGCCATTGTCGCTGTCCCCGAAGAAGTACTGGCGCCGCTGGGCCATCAGCATGGGCTCCACCTGCGGGTCGAAGGCGCCCTTGCGCTGCTTGACGATGTCGATCCAGGGATAGGCTTCGCAGCGGGCTTCCACCCGTTTGATCAGCGCGTCGGTGGTGCAGATGAAGGCCGCGGGGTTACCCCCGTAGACGGTGCCAGGCGGCACGTCCTTGGTCACCACGGCCCCGGCGGCCACGACGGAGTCCGGGCCGATGGTCACGCGCGGCATGATGATTGCGCCGTGACCGATGAAACAGTTGTCCTTGATGTCGATGAAGCCGACCGAGTCCAGGTGCTTGCCGAAGCGGTGCTCGATCAGTAGCACGACGCCGTCATGGCCGATGAGGGTGCAATCGGACAAGCCCACGCTGTTGCCGATGCGCACCAGCGATGGATCGGTCACGTTGCAACCCTGGTTGATGTAGACGTTGGTGCCCACGGAGTGAAAACCGCCCCAGCGGGCCAGGTAGGTGCCCCATTCCAGCCCCGCAGGGTTGCACATCTTCTTGTACAAACCGCGCGCCCGTCCCGTGCGGTGGGCATACTGCATTACGGCTCTGCGTATCCATCCCATCATGCTGCCTGGCCTCGCAATCGATGCAACCTGAGTTATCCCTGGGCGCCGCCGGTCTCATTCTTGTGTGTGCTGACCGCCGCACCCCTTTTCCTAAAGCGGGTGGATCACGCCGCGGCGCTCCTCTGGGCGCTCATGCGGGCATCGAGGTGTTCGGCCAGGCGCACGGCGAATTGCAACAGTGGCATGGTCGGGTTGGAGGCACCGCCGGTGGCGAAGATGCTGCTGCCGGCTGCATACAGGTTGTCGGTGCCGAACACCTTGCAGTCGCGGTCCACCACGCCATGACGGGCGTCGGCGGCCATGCGCGTGGTGCCCATGTGGTGGGCGTGCGGCGACAGCCTGAGCGGTACCGAGGTGTCGTAGACGAAGTCGTTGAGTTTGACGAACCCCAGGTTCTGCTTGGCCCACTGGGTCGCAAGCTCGGTGCCGATGCACTTGATCGTGTGCCGGTCCTGCTCGTCGAGTACCCAGTTGACGTTGACCTTGGCCACGCCCAGTGCATCCTTCTCGTCGAGCAAGGAGATCCGGCTGTGCAGGCTTGGGAACTGTTCGATCATGGTGCTGATGATGCCGTCGCCTGGGCAGCTGAAGCTGGCGACGAAGGCCACCTTGCTGGCCACGCCCATGTCACAGGCCAAGGTTTCCAAAAAGTACTTGACCTCGGCGGTACGGCCGTAGGTTTGCACATCGGCCAGCAGGGCCGCGCGCACATTGCCCTTGCCGATCTTGAAATGCTCGATGAAGGCGTCGGTGGTGTAGTACTCGCGCGGATCGGGATCAAGCCCCGACTTGAGGATGAACGTGCCCATGTCGATGTTCAGGTGCTCCATGAAACACCGGCCTACCAAGCCGTCCTTGCTGATCACCCCGGCCGCTGCCAGGGAGGTGCTGTTGAGCAGTTGCCGCGCGTTCTCGATGGCGCCTGCGGCGAGGATGAAATGCCGCGCGACCTGACGCTGGCGGTTGCCGGCGTAGTCTGACAGCAGCACCGCTGCCAGCCGACCAGAGGCGGGGTCGAATTCCAGGTCTACGCAGTTGCAATTGATGAACACGTCCAGCCCTGGGGTTTGTTCCAGGGCGGTGGCGTACTTTTGGGCAAATCGGGTTGGGGTACTGAGCAGGAAGCGGTCCGGTTCGAACTCGTCGCCGTCCAGGCCCGTGTTGATGGCGTGAAAGTCCGCACCGGCGGGCAAATCGACGATGTCCATGGCGGCGGGCAGGTAGCGCGCGATTTCGGCGTAGGCAATGGGCCAGCCTGGCAGGTCGCCTGGCGGAGCGATGGAAAAATCGGACGGGGTAAAGGGTCGGCAGCGGCCTGCCCAATGGTTTGAAGTACCGCCCAGGTAACGCAGCCGGGTCTGCTCGGCATACAGTTGCAGCCCACTGGAGGTGCAGGCGTACAGCTCCTGAGAGCGAGGTGCATAGTCATGGCCACCCCCCTCTGCCAGCAGCACGCTCCAGCCAGCCGCCGCCAGGCGCAACCCAAGCGTGATGCCGGCCGGGCCGGCGCCGATGATGCACACGTCGTAGCTGTCGCGCAGCGTCTTGTGTTCCTGAAAATCGGTGATCATGCCGACGGGCTCTTGAAATACTGGGACGGCAATACCCAGCCATTGATGACCACGAACGCCTCGCTGGTGTCAGCGGTGTGCCGTGGCAGCGTTTGGCCGGCGACCGCCGTCATCGGACCCAGCACGGCGCCTGTCGCCCCTACCACCGCGCACCCCTTGAGAAACCTCCTGCGACCTACCTGTGACGCGCACACGCTCTGCTTGCCCATGATCACCTGGCCATCCTCACAAAATTCCGACAGGTAGCGCTCAGATCCACTCGAACAACGCGGTCAGCCCAGCCCCGCACAGCGCCCCGGCCACAAGGGCCGGCAACACTGCAAGCTCGCGCTTGAGGCTGAACATACCCAGTTTGCTGTTCACGTAAACGATCAACACCAGTGTGGGCAGCGTGTGCAGGGCAACGCCCCAGATCGCCCAGTCCACCCCACCGAAATACAGCAGTACCGGCAGCAACCCCCACAACGACACCAGGCGGATGATGTTGTCCATGGCCTGGTACTTGGTCAGCCCCAAGGCGATCCAGACCTGATGGGCCAATGTATAGCGCAATGTGAAGAAGGACAGCGAGAGAATTGCGAGCATCGGCCCTGCTTCACGGTACCGCTCGTCGTACATCCAGCCAATCAGCAGCGGGCTGGCGGTCAGAAACCCCCCGCAGGTGAACAGCACCAGCAGGTCCACCAACAGCCGGAAACGGTGATACAGGGCCACCAGACGTTCGCGATCGTCAGCACGCGCTGCCTCGCTGAACGCTGGCAGCGCCACGGCGCCGACCACCTTCATAATGGCCATCTGCACCGCACCGAGGATCAACACGGCGATGGAGTACACCCCCAGCTGCGCCGCCGTCATGCTGGCACCGAACCAGATACGGTCACCATACATGGCCAGCACCCCGACCATCGAAGACAGCAGGATCCAGCGCCCGAACACGATCAGCTCGTTCAGGGCGGCGCGGTCCCAGTGCAGGCGGTTGCCAGGGCCTTCCAGCGCAGTGTGGCCCAGTACCGTCCAGGCCAGGGCAGAGACCAGGCCAGCGCTGACCAGCGCCCAGATGGAATGGGTCAGGTAGCCCACCACAAGCATTACCAGCAGACCCGCGACTTGGGACGCCAGGTCGACCAGCACCACGCGCTTTTGTTGGAAGGTTCGCACTGCCACGTCTATCTTGGTGGACTGAAAACCCCAGATCACGGCAGACAGGCCGGTGATGGCCAGTACCGCCGGCAACACGGGTGCTGCATACGTCGCGTCCGCAGGCCATAGCTCAGCCACCTGCGCCAGCCACGCGCCCAGGGCCAGAAGCAAGGTCAAGGCGAACAGGATGAAGCCGCGAATGATCTGCACGGTCCAGGCCGTGTTGAGGAAAACGGGGTCGTCACCCCGGTGGCTCTGGATGATGTTCTGGCGCAGGCCCACATCGGAGAGCAAGTGAAGCAGTACCGAAACCGTGGTGGCGATGACCATGACCCCGAACATCTCCGGGACCAGGATACGCGCCATGATCAGGTTGCCGCCCAGGCGCATCAGTTGGGAAGCCACTTGCGAGACCAGGTTCCATGAACCCGCCCGCAAGGCCCGCGAGCGCAGGCTCGGGGTGGCTGACACCTCAATCGACGGCATGGGTTCAATCTCTGACTGAATGGCTAAAAGTCACTATAGTTTCAATTAGCCATGATGCTAGCCGTGGCCCACCGAAAGGAAGGTGTAAATAGCTGATGCCTGAACATTTTCGCGCGTTGATCGTCATCCTGTTCCTGGCCAGCGTGGTATTCGTGCTGGCTCGGCGTCCTGCCACCGACCTGATCCCGCTGCGCGATTTCAAGCGCCGGCGCAACCTGTGGTTTTTGCTGACGGTACTGGCGTTCGTCTCCCACAGCTTCTGGCTGTACCTGGCGGCAGGCGGGCTTATCCTGTACCTGGCCGGGCGCCGTGAGCATAACCCCATGGCGCTGTTCTACCTGCTGCTGTTCCTGATCCCACCGGCGGCGGCGCAGGTACCGGGGTTCGGCGTGGTCAACTACCTGGTCGACCTCAACCACATCCGCCTGTTGACGCTGTGCGTGCTGCTACCGGCCGCACTGACCCTGCGTCGGCAGCCGGACACGCTGCGCTTCGGCCGCACCTGGCCAGATCGCCTGCTGGCAGCGAGCCTGGTGTTGATGAGTGTGCTCTACTTGCGCGAAACCACGCCCACCGACACCCTGCGCCAGACGCTGTACCTGTATGTCGATGTGTTCCTGCCCTACTACGTGGCCAGCCGTGGGTTGCGCCAGGTCAGCGACTTCAAGGACGCCATGCTGGCCTTCGTGCTGGTCGGTTTCCTGCTGGCGTTGATCGGGGTCGCCGAGTACGTACGCCACTGGTTGCTGTACAGCGCCCTGATCGACGCCATGGGTGTGCCCTGGAGCCTGTCAGGCTACCTGAGCCGCGGCGGGGCCCTGCGGGCCAGCGTTACCACGGGCCAGGCCATCGTGCTGGGTTATGTGATGAGCGTCGCCATTGGTCTGTTCCTGTTCGTGCAAGGTTACCTGCGCCGTCCGTTGCACCGCTGGATGGGCGCGTTGTTGCTGGCTGCCGGTCTGTTCGCGCCGCTCTCACGCGGGCCCTGGATCGGCGCTGCGGTGATCGTGGTGGTGTTCGTGGCACTGGGCAGGGGTGCCGTGCGGCGCCTGGCCCTGCTGGCTACGGCGGGGGTGCTCGCACTGCCGCTGCTGGGCGTGATACCCGGTGGCGATAAAGTGCTGGACCTGCTGCCGTTCATTGGCAACCTTGAAAAAGAGAACATTACCTACCGCGAGCGGCTCATGGACAATGCCTGGATCGTCATTCAGCGCAATCCGTTGTTCGGCTCGTTCGATTTTCGCAACACGCCCGAAATGCAGTCGATGATCCAGGGAGAAGGCATCATCGATATCGTCAATTCCTACATCAATTTGGCCCTGCACGTCGGCTTGGTCGGGCTTGGATTGTTCGTGGCCTTTTTTGCCGTGGTGCTGCGCGGCCTCTACAAGGCCATGCGCAGCTTCGACGACAAGGATGACGAACGTCGCCAGCTTGGCCGGGTGTTGCTGGCGACATTGATCGGCATCCTGGTGATCATCTTCACCGTCAGCAGCATCACCTTCATCCCGGTGGTGTACTGGTCCATCGCCGGATTGGCTGTGGCCTACACCCACATGATCCGCCGGCAGCACGCGCTCGCTACGCCCGCTTACGACATCCCCTCTGCGCAACCCAGGAGCCTTTCATGACCCTGTCTGCCATGCGTGCCCTGCTGAGCCTGACCGCCCTGTGCGCCCTGGCCTTGCCCATCAACGTTCAGGCCGAGGCGTGGCAGGTCAGCATCGATGAGCAGAACGGCCTGCCGGTGGTAACACAGGGTGGCGGGCCGGTGATGAGCGCCAAGTTCGACTTCTGGGCGCAGGACTGGAGCTGGACGGGTTTCCAGACGGCCCTGAGCGTCGATGCCCCGGCACGCTACACCTTGCAAGGGCAGAACAAGGCCCTGGATTTCGAGCTCAAGGCAGCAATCACTCAGGTGCAACCGCAAACCCTGGCGTGGGACTTCGACCTTGATGCCCATAGCCGCCAGCGCGATGTGATAGGCGGCGGCATGGTGTTCCAGTTCGACCCGGCGCAGATCGCGGGGGCCATGGGTGCCCCGCAACTGCTGGCCGGTAACCGCGGGTGGTCCTGGGGCGGTGCCGAACAGGGCCGGCGTGTAGAGATGCGTTTCGACCCACCCTTGGCCAAGGTCTACTTCGAGCGCGGCAACCCCTCGGAGCTGCGCGCCTTCTTCTACAAAGACGACATCGCCCCCGGCAAGCAACAGCTCAAGGCCACGCTGAACGTTACGGGGGACATCGCACTGGCGCCCACGCCAACCGAGCGCTTCGGCCTGGTGGACCCAAAGACCTGGCCACTGGACCAGTTGGACTGGCGCACATCACCGGTAGACCTGTCGTTTCTCAATGCGCAGCAAAAACCCGCCGGCAAACACGGCTTCGTCAAGGCGTCTGGTGAACAGTTGGTGTTCGAGGACAGCACGCCCGTGCGGTTCTGGGGCACCAACCTGTCGGCCTACGCCCTGTTCAAGAGCCCTGACGAGGAGATTGTCCAGCAGGCCAAACGCCTGTCGGCGCTGGGCTTCAACCTTGTACGGCTGCACCATCACGACTCGCCCTGGGTGAGCCCCAATGTATTTGGTGACGGTACGCTGGTACGCAACACCCAACGGGTGGACGCCGAGTCCATGCGCAAGCTTGACCTCTGGATCAAGGCGCTGAAGGACGAGGGCATCTACATCTGGCTGGACCTGCACGTGCAACGCGCCCTGACCACCCAGGACGGTATCGATGACTTTGGCGAACTGGCCAAGGGCGAAGCGCGGGTCGACCTGAAGGGCTACGCCTACGTCAACGCCAGCATCCAGCAGGCGATGAAACGCTTTGCTACTCAGTACCTGGGCCATGTAAACCCCCTGACAGGGCTGGCTTACAAAGATGACCCCGCCATCGCGGCTATCCTGCTCACCAACGAGAACGACATCACCCAGCACTACGGCAACGCCCTGCTCCCGGACAAGGACGTGCCCCGCCACAGTCAGCGTTACATGGCCGCTGCCAAGGCGTTCGCCAGCCAGCACGACCTGCCTGCGGAGCTGACCTGGCGGGCCTGGCAGCCTGGCCCCTCCAAGCTGTTTCTCAACGACCTCGAGGAGCGCTTCAATGCCGACATGATCGCGCACCTGCGCGCCTTGGGGGTAAGAGTGCCGATCGCCACCACCAGCACCTGGGGAGGCAATGGCCTGAGTGCCCTGCCCGCCCTCACGGTGGGTGATGTCATCGATGCCCACAGCTACGGTGCCAGCGGCCAGCTGGAGAAGAACCCGCTGACCAGTGATGGTTTGATCGACTGGCTGGCCGCCGCCCAGCTCGTGGGCAAGCCGTTGACGGTCAGCGAATGGAACGCCGAGCCATTCCCGTTGCCTGACCGGCACTCCCTGCCGCTGTATATCGCCGGCACCGCCAGCCACCAGGGTTGGGACGCCATGCTGCAGTACGCCTACAGTCAACAGGCGTTCAACCCCGGCTGGCGCACGGCAGACAACTGGCATGCCTACAATGATCCGGCCTTGCTAGCCACCCTGCCGGCTGCGGCGCTGATGTATCGGCGCGGGGACGTTCAACCCGCCAGTACCCACTACGTATTCGCGCCCAGCACCGATACCTTGTTCAATCAGCAGGTCACCCCGCGTACTTCGGCGCTGCTGCGCACGGCGGTTGGTCTGGGCCAGCTGCAGATCGCCTTGCCTGCCACGCCCGAGTTGCCCTGGCTCAAACCTGCTGCCATCGCTGACGGAGCTACCGTGCTGCACGATCCTGCCCAGGCGTTGCTGCCGGCAGACGCGACTGAGTCGGTGAGCGATACCGGCGAGCTCAAGCGCAACTGGCAGTCCGGCCTCTATACCATCGACACCCCGCTCACCCAAGCGGTGACGGGCTGGCTGGGCGGGCGCACGATCACGTTGGCTGATGTCCAGGTGCAGGCGAGCACGCCCTACGCCAGTGTCGCCGTGCAAAGCCTCGACGGGGTCGTGCTAGGCCAGTCGCGCAGCATGCTGGTGTCCCTGGGCACGCGAGCGGTGCCCCAGCCTGAGCAAAACACGCGCTTTCATGTCGAGCCGCTCAAGGCCGAGCTGAGCATCAAGGCGCCTGCTGGGTTGAAACTGTTCGCCCGCGATGCCCAGGCGCAGCTCAAACCCCTGCCCGCCAGCTACCGAGATGGGCGTTATCACATCATCCTGGACGGCACCTACATGTCCAATTGGCTGTTCTTGAAATAGGGCAGATGGCCATCTACGCTCAGGGCACCTGTTAGCCGAGCATCCCGCCTGCATGTTCCAGGGACGGTTCACGGTGTCTGTCGACAGCGGCTTCGTGGAGGTGTGGATGAGGTACCTGGTGGTGGGGGGCTCGGGCTACATTGGCTCGCACATGGTCGGCTATCTGTTGGCTGCCGGGCATTCAGTGGTTGTAGCGGACCTGGTATCGCCAGGGCCGGGCATTCAGTGGGCCCGATTGGATATCGCCGATGAAGCTGCGCTAAACGTGCTGTTCGGCATGTGCACGTTCGACGCGGTGTTTCATTTTGCCTCATTCATCCAGGTGGGCGAATCGGTCAGCGCACCGGGCAAGTATTACCAGAACAACGTCGCCGCTACCCTGTCGCTGCTGCAGGCGATGGTCAACGCAGGTATCAAGTGCCTGATTTTCTCCTCCACGGCGGCTGTGTACGGGGATCCGCAGTACGTGCCCATCGACGAGGCCCATCCCAAGTCGCCGATCAACCCGTATGGGCTGAGCAAGTGGATGGTGGAACAGATTCTTGAGGACTTCGATCGGGCCTATGGGCTCAAGTCGGTGTGCCTGCGCTATTTCAATGCCGCAGGCGCCGACCCGGCCGGGTTGCTCGGCGAGCGCCATGAGCCGGAGACACACCTGATCCCGCTCATCCTCCAGGCCGCCTCGGGCCGGCGCGAGGCAGTCACGCTGTTCGGCCGGGACTACCCCACCCCCGACGGCACGTGCATCCGCGATTACGTCCATGTGACTGATCTGGCCTGCGCCCATGCACTGGCCGTGGACTACCTGCTCGAAGGCGGTGAGCGTGCAGTGTTCAACCTGGGCAATGGCCAGGGGTTCTCGGTGCAGGAGGTCATTGATGCGGCCAGGACCGTGACGGGCCGCCCCATCACCGTGCTGGATGCACCGCGCCGCGCAGGCGACCCGCCTCGACTGGTGGCCGATGCCAGCAAGGCCATGCAGGTGCTGGGTTGGCGGCCTGTGCACGCGGAGCTGGAAGTGATCGTGGCCCACGCCTGGCAATGGGAGCGGCAGTACCCGTGGCCTGCGATGTCGTGGCGTTGAGCGTCTGGCAGGGGCTGCGTGGTGACGCCCCTGAACGCGCTCAGTAGTAGGGCTGCGGTTTTTCGTCGGCCTTGTTCAGGACGGTGCCAATCAGGTTCGCCGTGCCCAGATGGTGCAGGCAGTCCTCGATCTCTTTTTTGGTGTTCATGCCGTTGGCCACCACCAACAGCACGCAGTCGAACGTGGGCAGCACGGTGATCGCATCGTCGGAGCTGAGCAGCGGTGGCAAGTCGAAGATGCAGATACGCGAGGCATAGCGATTGCGCAGGTCGCTGACCAGGTGGGTGACCTTGGGTGAGCACAATACTTCGGTCGACATGGGGACCGGCACCCGCGTCGGTAGTACGACGAAGCGAGGCAATGTCGGGTTCACCAGGCAATCCTGCAATGGCGCCTGGTCATCGAGAAACTCGTTCAACGAGCAGTCCATGGGTAACCCCAGGCTGCTGCCGACGCGGGGGCGCCGCAGGTCGAAATCCACCAGCAAGGCCGTGCGGGTGGTGTAGTGGGCAATGCTCATGGCCAGGTTGATAGCCAGTACCGTCTTGCCCGCTTCGGGGGTGGGGGAAGTAATGGCCAGGGTACGCCAGCCATTTTCCTCCATGGTCCTGAGCACCTGGGTACGCAGCAGGTCAATGGGCCCGTTCATGCTTGAGTTCTTGTTGTAGGCAACGATGCGATGACGTTCCAAGTGGTCGGCCTTGAGCGCCACCACTTTGGTATTGACGTAGTCGAACTGCCCCGGGACTTCGGCAAGCGCGGTGCCCGGTGCCGGGGTCACGGCCTGGGGCGTACCTGGAGTGACCGGGTCAAGGGTATTGCCATAAGCCGGTGTATTCCTGTCCATCACTGCTTTCCTATGCAAACCTGGAGGTGAGCTTGAGCAACAGCACATCCAGCGGCATGTAGAAGAGGTGTACCAGCCCTACCAGGATAGCCACCAGACACAACGCTGCCAGAATCAGGCCGTTGCGCCAGCGCTTGCGCCTGGCCACGTCGGCGCGGGTGTCGATGTAAGGCAGCGCCACCAGCACGCGCCTGCCCAGCAGGTTTTCGAGGGCGCCCACGCCCCGCACCCGCTGGTTGAGCATCTCCAGCAACATGACCAGCGCCCCACCACCTGCCGGCGCCAGCACCAGCCCCAGTGCCGCGATTTTCTTGCGATTGGGCTTGATAGGCTTTTCGGGCATCAAGGGCGGTTCGAGCAGTACGAAACGCTCGGCCTTGTTTTCCTGCTCGAGGCTCTCGGTAATCTTGGCGCCCATTTCCTTGGCCCGGATTTCCTCGTATTTCTTGCGCGCGTTGTCATGGTCGCGCATCAGCGTCACCAGGCCGCGCTCGACCTGCGGCGCTTCGAGAATCTCGGCTTCGTACCCTTCCATCTTGCGGGTCAATTCGCGCTTCTGCTCGGCCAGCGAGGCAATGCGCACCTGTGCGGCGCTCATCTTGGCCCTTACGCGTGCCGCATCCAGGCTCACCGTCGAGGCCACGCTACCGGTCTGGCCACTGGCCTCCAGCGCTTGAATCTTGCGTTTGACCGCGGCCACGTCGGGGTGCGCTTCCTTGTAGCGGGTCAACAAGCGGGCGTATTCGGCCTTCAGGCTGGCCAGGTCCTGAGGCTGATCCGCGCCCGCTGGACGCGCGCCCTCCCCGGTTTTGGTACCAAGGCCGGCATTGGCGGCGGACAGCTCAAGCTCCAGGTAACGCAGTTCCTCCTGGGCCGCCTTGTAGTCGCGATCTACCTCGCGGAACTCGAGTTCTGCCCGCGAAAGCATGTTCATGCGCAGCGTCTGATGCTCAGGCAACGCGTTGGCATGGGCCTGCTTGAAGTCGGCCAACTGGTTCTCCAGGCTGGCCAGTTCTGCCCCCAGCTTGTTCGCCTCCTGGGTCAGAAACTCGGTGGTCTCGTTGGCCCGCTCCGTGCGCTGCTTGAGGTTTTCGTTGAGAAACAGTGTCACCAGTTCATCGGCGACTTCTTTGGCCAGCTCTGGTTGACGATGTTCGAAGGACACGTTGAAGGCCACCGTCGCCTCGCCGCGCCCACGTACGAAAGTGGTCAACGTCTGGACCGCGATGGCGTTGCGCATCTGGTCGATCTTGTCGCTTTCGCTCAAGCGCTTGTCGGCAAACAGACCGTACTTGTCGATGATGCGCAGTAGGTTTTCCCGCGTCATCACCCGCTGGCGAATAACTTCGATGCGCTCGTCGGCAAAGCTGGTGGTGTTGGTCGACACCAGTTCGGGTGAGATCTGCTGGGACTCCACCAGGATCGTGCCGGTGGACTGGTAGATCGGTGGCACCATCAACGCCACGGCGACGGTGGCGGCCAGGATGACGGCTGCGCTGACCCCCAACACCACGGCCCGGTCCTTGATAATGGCGATGTAATCTCTTAGGGAGAGCTCGTAATCGGACTTCATGGGGCCACCTGCAAGCGGTTCAGATGTCGGGATAGCGGTATGTCAGGGTCAAGCCAACGATCGTGGCGGTCGCATCGCCGTCAAGGTCCTGCTTGCGCTCCTTGTAGGTCAGCGCCAGGCGCACGTCCCAATAGGGGGACAATTGGCGGCTGGCCCAGAGGCTGTAGATCTGCAAGGTATTGGGTATCTGGCCCTTACTGTCCTGCCAGGCGGCGTCGGCGCCTACCCGGGTCAACGGGTCGAGGGCATAGCTCCAGACCCCACGCACCTGATCGAGCTGGGCGAAGCCGCCTTGGGCACTGGCCACGGTGCTGCGCTCGACCGTCAGGCTGGCATCGCTGCGTGCCCCGGTGTACAGCAGCGCCACGCCGCCCTCCCCGCGCCGGCCCCCTTGGCTGCCCGACACCTTGTTGACGCCCAGGTGTGCATCGGCGCTCAGTGACTCGGAGAACTGGTACTTGATGCCCACCGCCGGGCTGTAGCTGTTGGAGGCCGTGGCGGTCAGGTCGTCATCGGGTTCATAACGCCGAGCACCGAAGCGGGTATAAACGTCGGCGCGCTCGCTCCAGGCATAAGTCCAGGTCAGGGTATTGGCCAGCTCGTCGTAGCCAGTGAGGCTGTTGATATCGTAACGGGCGCGGTTATAGGTCGTTTCGTTGCTCAGGGTACTGCGTTCGGTGATCGCCTGGCGCCAGTTACCCGTCAAGGTGTACAGCTTCTGCGTGCCATCGGTGGTGACTACGCCCGTATCGAGTACGGTCCCCGACAGCGTCGAGGTTTCGTTGTAGCGTGCCAGGAGCCCGAACTGCCCTCGTTCGGTGGTGCGTTGCCAGCCCAAGCTGATGTCCGGGTCTTCGCGGTCATCGACGACGTTGGTGTCGGATGAGCGCAGAATGTCCAGGCCCAGACCCAACCGGAGTTCATCTGGGCCGAAACTGCCGATCAGGGTGTAGTCAGGTGCGATCAGGGTACGTGTCACCCCTTTCTCGCCCGACGATAGCAACAGCGGGTTGCTGTCGTGTTCGACCGAAGTCGGTACCACCATCGTCGACTGCCAGGTAGCGGCCTGGGTTGAGTGCGCAAGCGGCAAGACCACAATTGCCGCGGCAATGCGTGTTGTTCTTGGAAGAGGCATCAAGTCTACTTATTAAAAGGCATGATCAAGGAACGACCAGTGTGTCACCGGCCTGAAGTTGGAAATTTGTAGACATGTCGCGGCCCGTCACCAGGTCCTTGTATCGCACGGGCAAGATTCGTTGGGACGTGCCGGTGCCACGCACGACCATTATTTCGCTTTCATCGGCAAACTTGTCCAACCCACCCGACATGCTCAACGCCTGCAGCACGGCCGTGGGGCCTGACATTTGCACAGGGCCGGGCTTTATGACCTTGCCTTGGACATACACCAAGTTGCCCGCGTTACTCTTGACCACCACGCTGACGTTCGGGTCGGGCAGGAACTTTTCAAGTTTGCTGGCCACTTGTTTTTCAACCGAGGCCACATCCAGCCCTGCAACATCTATGCGGCCCGCCAGTGGGAACGTGATGCTGCCATCGGGGAGCACGGTTGCCTCCTGCTTGAGGCTGTCCTCCTGCCAGACCGAGACCATCACCACATCGCCGGGATTGAGGCGATAGGCCGATTCCGAGGGCGCGGCAGCGCACTGACCCGACCACATTGCAACAAGGCCAACGACGGCGAACAATGAACGCACCATGAGGGTCCCTCCGGCCAAATGGCCCGACTAGAGCACTGAAGAGAACAACACACCAACTCTCGCTCCACTTCGCAGTTACCACCGCAAGCGCCACGCTCTGCCGGCCGCTAGGCGGCACGTCGAACCCTGTTGACCAGACTTCGAGAGGGTAATGGCAATATAGCAACGCTTGACGAATTCACAAGCCAACTCAAGCGGTCTTACCTGAGTGACTGTAACAGCGGTCTTTCAAATCTTTCTTCGATTGGCCACGGCGACAAAACCCACGACTGCAAATGCGAAGAACCAACCCGCGGTTGCAACAGGAATGATACTGCTCTGGTTGATATACGAATCAGCCGCGCGGGCGGCACCGCTTAGCAGCACCAACAAAAAGAACGATTTCACAATCAGAGTCGTGCGCATACGCCGTCCTTTTAACCAGGATAATCAATGAGTAAGTGGCGCGATGATGCGGGGTGTGTTGCGGTATTGACTTGAGCTTATGGGCACTCTGACATTACGTCAATGAACCGACACCATAATAAATCTCAATGGGCTTAGTCCAAACAAGTCAAAAAAACGTCGCTTGAGTTGTGCAGGTGGTGGGAATATGGCTTGGTGAATTCAAGGGGGTGGGAGCCTGTTGCTATTCGCGCGCCAAGGGGCGGCTTAGAGAAAGCACCTTGACCGCAGCCCTGCACCTCACCCTAAAGCAAGACGCAGTGCTGTGGTCATCAGCAGCCGCTACGGCATGACCGGTGGCGTGTATTGCAGCGTGGTGCCCAAGGCCCACAGCAGGAACAGCACCAGGGGGACGTGCACGAGCAGCTGCACGAAGGAAAACCCGATCAGGTCGCGCGCCTTCAGGCCAAGCACCCCTAACAACGGCAACATGTAGAACGGGTTGATCAGGTTGGGCAACGCTTCGGCTGCGTTGTAGATCTGCACGGCCCAGCCGAGGTGGTACTGCAGGTCGTTGGCCACCAGCATCACGTAGGGCGCCTCGATGATCCACTTGCCGCCGCCTGACGGGATGAAGAAGCCCAGTACTGCCGAATAAACACCCATCAACAGGGCATAGGTATCGTGGGTGGCAATTTGGGTGAAGAACAGCGAGATGTGATGGGCAAGCGTCTGTTCGTCGACCCCTTTGACCTGGGTGAGGATCGCGGCAATGGAGCCGTACAACGGGAACTGGATCAGCACGCCGGTGGTGGTGGGCACGGCACGGGCCACCGCGTCGAGGAAGCTGCGCGGCCGCCAGTGCAGCAGTGCGCCGAGCATGATGAACAGCAGGTTGTAGGTGTTCAGGCCGGAGATGGCCGTAATGGCGGGTTTACTCGCGAACTCCTGATACAGCCAGCCTGCGGCGAGTGCAACGAGCAACAAAATCAGCACTGGGCTGTGCTCCAGCCACTCGCCGGGGCGTGTACGCGCCGGTGCCGGCGGGGCGCTGAAGCTTGGGTCCACGCCACAGGCCTCGGCGCTGCGCGCGCTGTTGGGACCCGGCGCCGTGGCATAGGCGATGACCAGCGATACCACGACCAATGCCGCCAACATCACGCCTGACTGCCACAGGAAGATGGTTTCGGTGAATGGAATGACGCCGGTGATCGACAGGATCGAGGGCGGAAGGCTGGCCGGATTGGCCTGCAACTGAGCCGCCGAAGAGGACAGCCCCAGCGCCCAAACGGCACCCAATCCCAGGTAGGCCGCCGCACCGGCAGCCCTGTAGTCCATCTTGAGGTCGGTACGACGCGCCAACGCGCGCACCAGCAGACCACCGAAGACCAGGGACAAGCCCCAGTTGAGCAGTGACGCCAGCATCGAGATCAGGGCTACCCACGCAACGGCCGAGCGACCGTTGCGCGGAATGCGGGCCAAACGATCGATCAACCGCGCGGCAGGCGGCGAACTGGCGACCACATAGCCGCCGATGACCACGAATGCCATTTGCATGGTGAACGGAATCAGGCTCCAGAATCCATCCCCGAAGGCCTTGGCGGTGTCCAGGGGCTTGGCGCCCATGGCCAACGCGCCCAGGCACACCAGCAGCACTGCCAAGGCGGCGAATACCCAGGAGTCGGGGAACCAGCGCTCGGCCCAGTTGGAACAGCGCAGGGCAAAGCGTGCAGAGCGGCTGTCTTGTAGTTCAGCGGCCACGGAAGCGTCCTTTTATTGGTTTTATAGGTAGATGAAAGGCCGCGCATAAACGCGCGAACCCTGCGCCAACCAACCCGCCCGCCAGGTACCGTGGTGAAGGCGGCAACCTGGACGAGCGGGTTCGTCGCAGCAGGGTGAGATTGCATGTGGGGTTAGAAGGTCATTTCCTTCACATCATCGGCCACGATGAGCTTGCCGGCCGTCTTGGCGACGATTTCTTCGACGCTCACACCGGGCGCGGTTTCGCGCAGGATGAATGCACCGTCCTCAATCTCAAGGTAAGCCAGGTCGGTGAGCACCTTGCGGATGCAACCCGCGCCGGTCAACGGCAGGCTGCACTGGGGCAGCAGCTTGGACTCTCCGTCCTTGGAGGCGTGGGTCATGGTGACGATGATGTTTTCCGCACCGGCCACAAGGTCCATGGCGCCCCCCATGCCCTTGACCAGCTTGCCCGGGATCATCCAGGAAGCGATGTTGCCCTGCACGTCCACTTCGAAGGCACCGAGCACGGTCAGGTCGACGTGACCGCCGCGGATCATGGCGAACGACTGCGCCGAGTCGAAGATCGAGGCGCCAATGCGGGCGGTGACAGTCTGTTTGCCCGCGTTGATCATGTCAGCATCAAGGGTCGCTTCGGTGGGGAATTCCCCCATGCCCAACAGGCCGTTTTCGGACTGGAGCATCACGTCCATGTCGGCCGGCACATAATTGGCGACCAAGGTGGGAATACCGATACCCAAGTTGACGTAGTAGCCGTCCTTGAGTTCACGTGCAACGCGTTGGGCCATCTGTTCGCGGGTCAGTGCCATGGTCAGGATCTCTTTGTTGTTCTGTAGGGGCGCTCAGGCCTTGACGGTGCGTTTTTCGATGCGCTTCTCGAAGGTGCCGACGATGACGCGGTCCACGAAGATGCCTGGGGTATGGATTTCACTGGGCAGCAGCACGCCAGGCTCGACGATTTCCTCGACTTCGACCACGGTGATCTTGCCGGCTGTGGCGGCCAGAGGGTTGAAATTCTGGGCAGTGTTGCGATAGATCACGTTGCCGTAATGGTCAGCCTTCCAGCCTTTGACGATGGCAAAGTCCCCGGTGATGGCTTCTTCGAGGATGTACTTGCGACCATTGAATTCCCGCACTTCCTTACCCTCGGCGACCGGGGTGCCATAACCGGTGGCAGTGAAGAATGCAGGAATGCCCGCTCCGCCAGCGCGCATTTTTTCGGCCAGGGTGCCCTGGGGCGTGAGCTCGACCTCAAGCTCCCCGCTAAGCAGCTGGCGCTCGAATTCGGCGTTTTCCCCCACGTAGGAAGCGACCATCTTGCGAATCTGGTGGTCTTCGAGCAGCACGCCAAGCCCGAAGCCATCGACGCCGCAGTTGTTGGAGACCACGGTCAGGCCCTTGACGCCGCGACGCTTGATCTCGGCGATCAGGTTTTCAGGTATGCCGCACAGGCCGAACCCCCCGGCCAATACCGTCATGCCGTCGGTCAGCCCTTCCAGGGCCTGTTCGTACGTAGCTACGCGTTTGTCCAATCCGGCCATGCTGGTTCGCCTTTTGTAGTTGTTGAGCCGACGGGGCGTCGGTAAGCGTGTGGGGGTATCTTCTCCCCTGTTCACTGATTTGTTAATTTTGTTTTTATGATCGATTGATAAGCACTTCAAATCAAAGCATAGGCGATTCCCATGAATGTGAAGCAACTGCGCGCCTTCGTCGCCGTGGCCAAGTTCCAGAGCTTTGCCCAGGCCGGCGAGCACCTGCACATCTCACAGCCCGCACTGAGTCTGACCATCAAGGCGCTGGAGGAGAACCTGGGCGGTGCCCTGCTCAGCCGCACCACACGTAGCGTCAGCCTGACGGCAGAAGGCGAGGTACTGCTGCCGCTGGCCCGTCGCCTGCTGGCTGACTGGGACGACACCGAGGAAATGCTGCGCCAGCGCTTCACCCTGCAACTGGGCCGGGTGGCCATTGCGGCAATGCCCTCCTTTGCCGGCAACCTGTTACCAGGGGCCCTCAAGCTTTTTCGTCAGTGCTACCCCAAGGTCAACGTGACCGTGCACGACGTCATCAATGAACAGGTACAGGAACTGGTCAGGCATCGGCGCGTCGAACTGGGCATCGGCTTTGAGCCAGACAATGTCGAGGGCTTGCACTTTCACCCGCTGTACCTCGACCGGTTCGTTGCAGTCGTGCCGGCTGACTCGCCCTTGGCCCGGCTTGCGCAAATCAGTTGGGCGCAGCTTCTTGCCGAGGATTTCGTGGCGCTGCAGCGTCCTTCTGCCGTGCGCCTGTTGCTTGAGCAGAACGTGGCGGTGCAGCACGGCAAACTGGCTGTGGCTTTCGAAAGCCATCAGCTTGCAACCGTTGGCCGCATGGTCGCGAGCGGTCTAGGCGTCAGCGCGGTACCGGCGCTGTGCATTACCCAGATGCAGGAGCTGGGGGCCCGCTGTATCCCCCTGGTCGAGCCTGCCGTCGAACGGCGCATTGGCGTGATAGCCCTGCGCGAGCACACATTGTCCACGGCAGCCCAGGCGCTGCTGGATGTTCTACTGAACAATACCCACCCACCGGAGGTAACATGCGTGACGTGAAATTGGCAGGCGCCAACGTGCCGAGCATCGGCCAAGGTACGTGGTACATGGGCGAACACCCGAGCCGTCGGGCGGCCGAAGTCGCCGCCTTGCAACAAGGCATCGACCTGGGCATGCGCCTGATCGACACCGCCGAGATGTATGCCGAGGGTGGCGCGGAACAAGTGGTGGGCCAGGCCATCGCCGGGCGTCGGGACGAGGTATTTCTGGTGAGCAAGGTGTACCCGCACAACGCCAGCCAGCACGGCACGCAGGCCGCCTGCGAGCGCAGCCTCAAGCGCCTGGGTACCGACTGCATCGATCTGTACCTGCTGCACTGGCGCGGCCAGTACCCGTTGCACGAAACCGTGGACGCTTTCGAGCGGCTGCGCGAGGCTGGCAAGATCAAGCATTGGGGCGTGTCCAACTTCGACGTGGATGACCTTCGCGAATTGGACAACGCCGATTGTGCCACCAACCAGGTGCTCTACAACCCTGCGCAACGAGGGATCGAATTCGACCTGCTGCCCTGGTCGGTGCGGCATGGATTGCCCATCATGGCCTATTGCCCCCTGGCCCAGGCAGGGCGTTTGCTGCAACACCCCGTGCTCAAGCAAATCGCCAACGACCATGGTGCTACCCCGGCCCAGGTCTGCCTGGCCTGGGTCACGCGCCACAACGGCGTCATCGCCATTCCAAAAGCCGTGACGCCCGAGCATGTCAGGCTCAATGCCGCGGCAACGCGTTTGAACTTGACCGCCGATGACCTGAACACCATCGACCAGGCATTCGAGGCCCCTACCCGCAAGCAGCGCCTGGCGATGGTGTAAGCGAGGCTGTGCTGCAGAGGGTCAGTGGAAATCCCGGCTGCGTACGTCCAGCCCCTGCAGCAGCACGCTGACATCCTCCAGACGTCGGGCCACCAAGTGGCGCACGCCATTTTCCTGTTCCAGGCGGCCACTGACCTTCATCAGCCGGGCGCCGACCAGCGTACGCCGCTGCCGTTCGGCCAGGTCTCGCCACACCACCACGTTGACCATGCCGAACTCATCCTCAAGCGTGACGAAGGTCACACCACTGGCGGTCTGTGGCCGCTGCCTGCCCACCACCAGCCCGGCCATGGCGATGGCGTCGCCGTGTTCGACACCTTGCAGCTCGCCGGAACTGCGACACCCCAGTGCCCGCAGACGGGACCGCAGCAAGGTCAATGGGTGCGGCCCCAAGGTCGTGCCCATGGCGTGATAGTCGGCTACCAAATCCTCGCCGACGGTAGGCGCCGGCAGCTCGACCGGCTGCTCGGGGGCCGCCTGCACGTCGGCGAACAAAGGCAGTTGCGCCTGTACCGCCGCCACTTCCCAGCGTGCCTGGTGCCGGTGCCTGGCCAGCGCGACCAGGGCGCCTGCATCCGCCAGACGAGCCCGGGCGCGCTCATCCAGGGCCGAGCGCAGGCACAGGTCCTCGACGTCTCGCCAAGGCTGCATGGCCCTTGCCTGTTCGAGCCGGCGCACATCGGCTTCGGCCAGGCCGCGGACCAAGCGCAAGCCCATGCGGATTGCCAGTTCACCCCCAGGCCCTGGCTCGAGCGTGCAGTCCCACTGGCTGTGACACACGTCCACCGGCCTTACCTCAATGCCCTGGCGGCGAGCCTCCTGGAGCAGTTGGTCGGGGCTGTAGAACCCCATCGGCCAGCTGTTGACCAGCGCGCAGGTGAAGATGGCCGGCTCGTGGCACTTCAACCAACTGCTGGCATAACACAGCAGTGCAAAACTGGCGGCGTGGGATTCGGGGAATCCGTAGCTGCCAAAGCCTTTGATCTGTTCGAAGATGCGTTCGGCGAACGCCAGTTCGTAGCCATTGCGCTGCATGCCGTCGAGCAACCGCTCGCGGTGCGGCTCCAGCCCGCCGTGGCGTTTCCACGCGGCCATGCTGCGGCGCAGTTGGTCGGCCTCACCGGGGCTGTAGTCCGCCGCGACCATGGCCAACTCCATCACCTGCTCCTGAAACAGCGGCACGCCAAGGGTGCGCTCGAACACCGCCTTGAGCTTGGGCGATGGGTACGTCACCGGTTCCTGCTTCAGGCGCCTGCGCAAGTAGGGATGGACCATGTCGCCCTGGATGGGACCGGGACGCACGATGGCGACCTCGATGACCAGGTCGTAGAAGGTTCTGGGCTGCAGGCGCGGCAACATGGCCATTTGCGCCCTGGATTCGATCTGGAACACGCCCATGGTCTCGGCGCGGCTGATCATGGCGTACGTGGCCGGGTCTTCGGCAGGGACGGTGGCCAGGGTCAAGTGTCGCCCACGGTGCTGCTGTACCAGCGCAAAGCAGCGACGCAGTGCACTGAGCATGCCCAGTGCCAGCACATCGACCTTGAGCAGGCCGACCATGTCCAGGTCATCCTTGTCCCACTGGATCACGGTACGCTCGGCCATGGCCGCGTTTTCCACGGGCACCAGCTGATCGAGGGGTTGTTGCGAGATGACGAAGCCACCTGGGTGTTGCGACAAGTGCCGGGGAAAACCGATCAGCTCACCGGCCAACACCAGGATGCGCCGCAGCACCGGGCTGCCTGCATCGAACCCCGCCTCGTTCAGACGCTGCTCATCGGGGATGCGGTCGCTCCAGCGGCCGCAGCACTTGGCCAGGGCGTCCACCTGGTCGGCTGGCAGCCCCAATGCGCGAGCTACATCGCGTACCGCCCCACTGGCGTGGTAGGTGTTGACCACCGCTGTCAATGCCGCGCGGTGTCGACCATAGCGTCTGAATACATACTGGATGACTTCCTCGCGCCGATCGTGCTCGAAGTCCACATCGATATCCGGCGGCTCGTTGCGCTCGCGTGACAAAAAGCGCTCGAACAGCAAGCGATGCTTCATGGGGTCCAGCTCGGTGATCCCCAGCACGAAGCACACCACCGAGTTGGCTGCAGAGCCGCGCCCCTGGCACAGGATGTGCTGCTCACGGGCAAAGGCCACGATGTCGTGGACGGTGAGGAAATAACTCTCGTAGCCCAGCTCGCTGATCAAGGCCAGCTCTCGATCGAGGGCTTGGCGGACTTGGGTGCTCGGGCCCTGGGGCCAGCGCAGCGGCAACCCTTGCTCGCACAGCTGACGCAACCAACTGGCAGGGGTATGCCCAGCGGGCACCAGTTCTTCGGGATAGCGGTAGCGCAGCTCGGCGAGGTCGAAACGGCAATGCTCGGCTATCACCAAGGTCTGGGCCAGCAAGTCGGCAGGATACAACTCGGCCAATTGGGCAGGGGTACGCAAATGACGTTCGCCGTTGGCGTACAGAAAGCGCCCTGCCTCAGCCACTTGACACCGTCGGCCAATGGCCGTCATGCAGTCTTGCAGGGCGCGCCGACCGCGCACATGCATGTGAACGTCCCCGCACGCCACCGCCTGTACACCCAAGGCCGTCGCCAATGCGCGCAGACGCGCCAGGCGCTGGTCGTCATCGACACCGCGGTGAAGATGCACGGCCAGCCATAGGCGGTGCTCGAAGACTTCCCTCAACCACTCGCCCACCGCCTGATCGGCAATATCGTCAGGCACCCATAATGCCAACAGGCCCGAGCTGTGCGCAGGCAGGTCCTCGCGAAATAGCTGGTAGTTCCCCTTGGACGCCCGACGCCGCGCACGGGTGATCAAGGCGCAAAGGTTCTGGTAGCCCTGCAGGTCTTGCACCAGCAGCACCAGCTTGGGCCCGTCCTGCAGTTGCACTTCGCTGCCGACGATCAGCCGTACACCCTGCTCTTTCGCCGCTTGCCATGCGCGCACGATGCCAGCCAACGTGCATTCGTCGGTAATGGCCAGGGCTTGGTAGCCTTGCTCGCGAGCCCGGCGGAACAACTCATCGGCGCTTGAAGCCCCGCGCTGGAAACTGAAGTTGCTCAGGCAATGCAACTCGGCGTAGCCAACGCCGCTCATCAGAACCAGCCCTGCAGCCACAGCGGGCCGCCTTGGCCGAGGTCGCGGTAGGCCCACCCACGCAGGCCCTCACGGGTTTCGATGCGATAGTAATCACGGCGCACGTCCCCGCCGTCCCACCAACCGGACTCGATGCGCTCGGCCTGCCCCTGAACCTGGTACGCCTGCTCTTCGAGCACCGTGGGGGTTGCCAGCAGCCAGCCAGGACGGCTTCCGGGTGCAACGCACAGGCTGGACCACTGGCCGATTTCATTGGCCTGCCATGCTTGTTCAGGACGATGGTCCGCCAAGGCATTGAGCCCCGTCACGGCCTGGTCACCCAGGCGTGCACGCAAGCGTTCGCGCAGTTGTTCCCACGGTTGCGCCTGCTGGGCACGCGGGTCGAACAACGCTTTGTGTTGAGGTACGAACGGTGGCAAATCCTCGGCCACCAGGCGCAGGTTACGCACCGGCGCCTTCAGGCGCACCGATTCCAGCCTGCCACGGGCCAGTTCCAGCAACATGGCCGGGTCGCGTTCTGCAGCCAACAATCCAACGTCGAGCTGGGTGTCAGAGCCCTGCGCGTGCTCCATGTACACCTTGAAACGCTGGACACCACAGTCGCGCCCCGCCAGGAACGCGGCCAGGTCGGTCAGCAGGCGACGTAATGGGAACAACAGCGCCTGATGCGACTCCACATCGAAGTTCAGCTCCAACCGCGCGTCGAAACGATCGGGCGGTTCGAAGAACGCAAGGCCCAGGTTGCGCATGCCCAGCAACTGATCCAGGTGCAACTGCACCTGGGGAGCAAAGCGCCTGGCCAGCGCATCACGCGGCAGCGCCAGCACATGATTGAGCTGGCGCAATCCCATGCGGCTAAAGGCCTGGGCATCCTCCGGTCGCAGACCGATCCGGTCGATGGGCATTTCGGCCAACGCTGCACGGGTCGAAGCGGCATCTTCCAACGCCAACCCGTCGTGAGCATTGGCCAGCATGCGCGCAGCCACCGGGTTGCTGGCCAGGACGATGCGCTGACGCAGGCCCAGCGCAGACAGTTCCTGGCGCAGGCGCGCCTGCAATACTGGCCACGGCCCGAACAACTGCAGGCTGGACCCTACCTCCAGCAACAAAGTTCGCGGGTAGTGCAAGCTGACCTGGGCACTGAAACGGTAGGCCCAGGCGGCCAGCAACTGCTGCAACGCATCGATGCGCCTGGGGTCGACTTCAAGGCAGGTGAAGCCGTCAGCCAGGGCACGGGCTGCCGTCAGGGTTTGACCGGCGCGAAGCCCCAGGGCGGCGGCCGCTGGGTTGACCGACTGCAGGACCCGGCGCTGACTGGGACCACCCAGCAGCACCAGGGGTGCGTCACGGTCGTCGCGCTCGCGCAGCAGGCTGTCCAGCGCCAGCTGCGGAAATAGAATGCAGGCCCACAACATGATCCATCATCCCTGCCTTGAACACGCGATCGGTTGGGCCGGCGGCATGCCGCCACGGCATTTGATCACCCGCCACTGGGGTGGGCGTACGTCGATGGCCAGGCGCAATGCCGCAGGCGACGGATTGTGCAGGGCCGCTTGCCCGCGGCAGGCGAACGCCAGGGCCTGCCCGGTTTCCGCCGCGACCTGCAAGCGGCGCAAGGCGCGGTCGTCGGCGCGTTCCGGCCAGCACACCACAGCGGCACAACTGCCCGAACGCAGGCACTGCTCGGCGGCCCACAGGGTGTCGGTGGTGCCCGCGTCGACCTGGAACAGCCAGCGCAGGTCGATGCCCGCCGCCTGCCAGGCTGGTGCAAAAGGGATGAAGGGAGGTGATACCAACACCACGCGTCCGCCCTCGCCGCTCAGGCGCGCCAGCGTGGGCCAGAGCAGTTGCAGTTCGCCGCTGCCAGGGCGGGCGAGCAACAATTCGCTGAGGGCCGCTGCCGGCCAGCCGCCTTCGGGCAGGCGTTCGTCCAGGCTGGCATGCCCGGTCGGTTGCAGGCCCAGTGGACGGGCCTGGGCTTGACGGCCGCGCCACACCCGACGCTGGTCGAGCAGCCTGTCCAGATCGACGACCGCGCCCATCAGTCGCGCCGCACCAGGCCACAGAAGATGCCTTCGATGAAGAGATCCTGGTCCGGCCCTACGTCAATCGGCGCGTAAGCCGGGTTGCGCGGCAGCAGCCGATAGCCCTCGCCCAGGCGCTGGAGGCGCTTGATGGTCACCTCGCCGTCCAGCCGAGCGACCACGATCTGCCCGTCCCGCGCATCGCCCTGCTGGCGGATGCCGACCAGGTCGCCGTCGAGGATGCCGTCACCTATCATCGAGTCCCCACGCACCTTGAGCAGGTAATCGGGGGTGCGGCGAAACAGGCTGGGGTCGAGCAGCAATTGCTCGTGGATGTCCAGGTCTGGCCCGATCGGCGCACCGGCCGCGACCTGCCCGAGGACCGGCAGTTCCAGCATTTCAGGCCGGCGTAACGGCCTTGCCAGGCGAATACTGCGGGCCTGATTGGGGGTGACGTCGATGTAGCCCGCCTGGCACAGCGCGGTGATGTGCTTGCGGGCCACGCTGCGTGAGGCAAAACCAAAGCGCGTGGCGATATCGGCCAGGCTAGGCGGCTGGCCTTGTTCGGTGATGCGCTCGCGAATGAAATCGAAAATGGCGCGGCGCTTGGGGGTTAGAGTATCCATGGAGCACATTTGTACTCTTTCCGGAGCACGCTGACCAGCCCCCCTTCGTCGTCGTCATTGGTTATCATCGTCTGGCCACCCCGTACCTGACTGGGAAATCCTGATGTTCAATGCTTTGCTGTTCGACCTTGATGGCACCCTCACAGACACCGATACCCTCCATTTACAGGCTTTTCGCCAGCTACTGCATGAGTACGATGGCCGCGAACTGAGCCAGGACCAGTTTGATGCCCAGATCAGTGGCCGGGCCAATGGCGAACTGTTCGCAGAGTTGTTCGAAGGCGCCAGTGCCTCGCAGTGCCAGGCACTGGCCGAGCGCAAGGAAGCGCTTTTCCGTGAAATGTCGCCAAAGCTCGAGCCGCTGCCTGGGCTGATTCGTCTGCTCGATCACGCCAGCACCCACGGCGTAGGCATGTGCGTGGTAACCAACGCCCCACGGCTCAATGCCGAACACATGCTCGCAGGCCTGAAGTTGAGCGACAGGTTCGACCACGTGGTGATTGCCGATGAACTGGCCAAGCCCAAACCCGACCCGCTTCCCTACCTGACCGGCCTGCAGCGGCTGCAGGCCCATGCCGACCAGGCGTTGGCGTTCGAAGACTCGCTGCCGGGTGTTCGGGCAGCCAGCGCTGCCGGGATCTTCACAGTCGGCCTTGCCACCACCCAGACGCCACAACGTTTGATCGAGGCAGGTGCGCGCCTGGTCATCGATAACTTCGAAGATGCGCGCCTGTGGGCGTTATTGGGCACAGACAGGGCGCCGGCGGGAAGCAATGAAACAGCAGGCTGAACTTCACCTGCGCAGCCCGCTTCTGTTTCGCTGCGTAGCCCTGGGGCTGGGATTGGGCATGGTCGCAGTGTGCAGCCTGGCGATGTATGCCATCTGGATGGATGTGCTGCCGGTCTTTGGCCGCCTGTACCGCAACGCCCCGGTAGTCGAGACTTCGTTCAAGGCGTTCTTCATGATCGGTGTGATTCCGTTGACGCCCATCGTGGTCCTCGCCGCCATTATCGGCCTTTTTACCGGCCGCAAGTTCGACCCGCCGCGGGCGTCCCGGCTTGACCGTTTCCAGCTCCGCTCCTTCCAGGTCACGCTCATGGCGATATGCATCGCGGCCCCGGTGATGATTGCAGTGAGCACGGCAACGCTCATGATCAAGGACTATCGGCCGTGCGCCCAATTGCGTCTCTCCGGATCGAGCGGCCACATGTTCTGGGTCAACGATGACCGGGTGTGTTTCACCCCGGATGCTTACATCAATGATCATTGGCCCTGCAAAACGGTGGGCGACCGACAGGTGTGCGTCCAGGTCGATGGCCACGCTCCGCTCAGCTCGCAGGCTGCCCGGTAGAACTCCCTGGCCGCTTGAAGCGTCCTACAGCGTGCGATCCCCATTCGACCGCAGGCCACACACGTGATCGATTGCCTGCTATGTCTTCCCGACCCAACTGCCAAGCAAGGACAGCCACATGCCAAGCGACACACCTGCCTTCAGCGGTTTCATTCGTGTACGGGGTGCGCGCGAGCACAACCTGAAGAACGTCGATGTCGATGTACCGCGCGACGCATTGGTGGTGTTTACCGGCGTGTCGGGTTCCGGCAAGTCGTCCTTGGCTTTCTCAACACTGTATGCCGAGGCCCAGCGCCGCTATTTCGAATCGGTGGCGCCTTACGCTCGGCGCCTGATCGATCAAGTGGGTGTGCCCGACGTGGACGCCATAGAAGGCTTGCCGCCAGCGGTGGCGCTGCAGCAACAGCGTGGCAGCCCGAGTGCGCGGTCTTCGGTGGGCAGTGTCACCATGCTATCGAGCTCCATCCGCATGCTGTACTCGCGCGCAGGCCAGTACCCTGCCAACCAGCCCATGCTGTATGCCGAGGATTTCTCGGCCAACACGCCTCAAGGCGCCTGTCCCGCGTGCCATGGGCTCGGCCGGGTCTACGAGGTCACCGAGGCGACCATGGTCCCCGACCCCTCGCTGAGCATCCGGGAACGGGCAGTGGCTGCCTGGCCCATGGCCTGGCAAGGGCAGAACCTGCGGGACATTCTGGTCACCCTGGGCTATGACGTGGATGTACCCTGGCGCGATCTGCCCCAGAAGCAGCGTGACTGGATTCTCTACACCGAAGAAACACCCACCGTGCCGGTCTACGCGGGCCTTACGCCTGCCCAGGCACGCGCTGCCCTCAAGCGCAAGGCAGAGCCCAGCTACCAAGGCACGTTCACCGGCGCCCGGCGCTATGTGCTGCATACCTTCATGCACTCGCAAAGCGCGCAGATGCGCAAGCGCGTGTCCCGCTACATGCGCCCAAGTCCTTGCCCCACGTGTCAGGGCAAACGGCTCAAGCCCGAGGCATTGAGTGTGACCTTTGCAGGTTTGGACATCGCAGCGCTGTCGCAACTGCCCCTGCAGGCCCTGGCCGAGGTACTGCGCAAGGTGGCGGCAGCCGAGTACCTGACCCAGGACGATGACCTGACCGTTGAAAAACGCCTGGCCGCGCAACGCATCGCCAGTGAGCTGCTGGTGCGCATCGACACGCTGCTCGAGCTCGGCCTGGGTTACCTGGCGCTCGAGCGCAGCACCCCTACCCTGTCATCGGGCGAGCTGCAACGCCTGCGCCTGGCCACGCAGCTCAATTCGCAGCTCTTTGGCGTGGTCTATGTGCTGGACGAGCCCTCCGCCGGCCTGCACCCCGCCGACAGTGAAGCCTTGTTCGAAGCCCTGCAGCGCCTCAAGCAGGCGGGCAATTCGGTGTACGTGGTCGAACACGACCTGGACACCATGCGCCGTGCGGACTGGCTGGTGGACGTGGGACCGGCCGCCGGGGAGCACGGAGGTGAGGTTCTCTACAGCGGACCGCCGGCTGACCTGGCCCAGGTCGAGCAATCGTGTACGGCCCGCTATCTGTTCCAGGTACAGGACAAGACACCGCGCCCATTACGCGAGCCCCAGGCATGGCTACACCTGGAAGGCATAACCCGTAACAACCTCGACAACCTCAGCGCAGCGTTCCCGCTGGGCTGCTTCACGGCGGTGACCGGCATCTCGGGCTCCGGCAAATCGAGCCTGGTCAGCCAGGCCCTGCTGGAGTTGGTGGGCGCACACCTGGGCCACGTCGAGGCTTCACAGGATACTCAGGAGGCGGACCTGGAAGATGAGCCAGAGCAGGTGAGCACGGGCCGCGTCAGCGCAGGCCTTGAGCACATCAAGCGGCTGGTGCAGGTAGACCAGAAACCAATCGGCCGCACGCCTCGCTCCAACTTGGCCACCTACACCGGTCTGTTCGATCATGTACGCAAATTGTTCGCCAGTACCGAACAGGCCAAGGCCCAGGGTTTCGATGCCGGGCGTTTCTCCTTCAACGTGGCCAAGGGCCGATGCCCTACGTGCGAAGGCGAAGGGTTTGTCAGTGTCGAGTTGCTGTTCATGCCAAGCGTGTTCGCTCCTTGCCCGACCTGCCACGGGGCCCGCTACAATCCAGAGACCCTCGCGGTTGTCTGGCGTGGCATGAATATCGCCGAGGTGCTGCGCCTGACCGTGGAACAGGCGTTGAGCGTGTTTGAGGATCAACCCTCGGCGCGGCGTTCGCTTCAGGTGCTGCAAGACATAGGCTTGGGCTATCTGCGCCTGGGCCAGCCGGCAACGGAGTTGTCAGGGGGCGAAGCGCAGCGGATCAAGCTGGCCACCGAGCTGCAACGCCAGGCGCGCGGCGCCACCTTGTATGTGCTCGATGAGCCCACCAACGGCCTGCATCCACAAGACGTCGACCGCTTGCTGGTGCAGCTCAATCGCCTGGTGGACAACGGCCACAGCGTGGTGGTGGTCGAACATGACATGCGCGTGGTCGCCCAGTGCGATTGGGTGATCGACATCGGCCCTGGTGCGGGCGATGCCGGCGGCAAGGTGGTCGCCAGCGGCACGCCCGAACAGGTAGCCACGACTGAGCACAGCCGTACAGCCCCCTTCCTGGCACGGGCTTTGTAGCAGCGCTGGATGACATCGACGCGAGCGCATGCGGCCAAGCAACGGCCGCTTTCAACACCTTAGATAGGCTGGTTCATGGACAAGTACGCACCCCGCCAGTGGTTGCCCCACGAGAAACCGACCCTGCCAGGTTCGCCGTCTACGCCCCTGCACAGCCCAGCCAAGCGCCTGGCCTATGGCCTGGTCGGTTTGCTGGTCGCCATCACCGGCGGGCTGGGCAACGCGCTGGTGACTGCAAACCTTGTGTTTTTGCAAGGTGCACTGGGCGCGACCACGGCGGAAATGGCCTGGCTGCCAGCGGCCTATGTGATGACCAACGTGTCCATGAACCTGTTGCTGGTCAAGTTTCGCCAGCAATTTGGCTTGCGTGCCTTCACCGAAGTGTTCCTGGTGCTCTATGCCCTGGTGACCTTCGCCCACCTGCTGGTCAACGACCTCAACTCGGCCATTGCCGTGCGGGCCGCCCACGGCATGGTGGGCGCCGCGCTGACCTCGCTCGGCCTGTACTACATGATCCAGGCCTTTCCTGCGCAGTGGCGGCTCAAGGCCATGGTCCTGGGCCTTGGTGCTTCCCAGCTGGCCTTGCCGCTGGCACGGATATTTTCAGAAGACCTGCTATTGATCGCCGAATGGCGGGGGCTTTACTTGTTCGAACTGGGGCTGGCGCTGACAGCCCTGGGCTGCGTACTTCTGCTCAAACTGCCACCTGGTGACCGCTTCAAGACCTTCGAGCCCTTGGATTTTCTTACCTTCGCCCTGATGGCCAGCGGCACGGCGCTGCTTTGCGCTGCCTTGTCGCTTGGTCGCATCGACTGGTGGCTGGATGCGCCATGGATCGGCATGGCGCTGGCAGGCTCGATCGTCCTGATCCTCAGTGGACTGGCGATCGAGCACAACCGCGAGAACCCCTTGCTGATGACGCGGTGGCTGGGCAGCGGCGCCATCATCCGCCTGGGGCTGTGCGTGATCCTCATCCGTATGGTCACCTCCGAACAATCCACCGGCGCAGTCGGCTTTCTGCAGATGCTCAACATGTCCAGCGAACAGATGCGTTCGCTGTACTGGATCATGCTGCTCGGCGCGGTCGCCGGGCTGGCGACCAGCGCCCTGACCATCAATCCCAACCACCTGATCCTACCGTTGCTGATCTCCCTGCTGGCCATGGCGATAGGGGCCTTCATGGACAGCAGGTCGAGCAACCTGACCCGCCCTGCGCAGATGTACTTGAGCCAGTTTCTATTGGCGTTCGGCAGTACGTTCTTCCTGGGCCCCTCCATGGCCCTGGGCATCGGCCATGTGCGGGCCAATCCGCAGAACCTGGTGAGCTTCTCGGTGCTGTTCGGCATCTGCAACAACCTCGGTGGCCTGATTGGCGCAGCGCTGCTGGGCACGTTCCAGATCTGGCGGGAAAAATTTCACTCAAGCCACCTCATGGACCACTTGGGCAGCGTGGAACCGCTGGTCACCGCCCGGGTTCAAAGTGGTGGTGCAAGCGTCGGGCGCCTGATCGCCGACCCTGCCCTGCGTACTGAAGTGGGCATGCGCCAACTGGCCAGCGCGGCCACCCGAGAAGCCAATGTGCTGGCCTACAACGATGTCTTCATGCTCATTGGCGCTATCGCTATTCTCACCATGATCTGGATCTGCATACGCGGCACCTGGCTCTGGTACAGCAAACGTCAGGCCCGCCTGACCGACCCATCCCTTGGCGCACCGACACGATGACCGAAGAATCCCGCACCACCACCACGACCGCCATCGCCGAAGCGCCGGAAGGCACACCGCCACCCAGCGAGCCGACCTCACCTGGACGCACCCGCAAGGTGCGCATACTGTCTGCCATCACATTCGGCTGTGTTGCCTTGGTCGGCGTGCTGGTGGTGCTTTATGCCTGGCGCCTGCCCCCTTTCAGCAGCGCCATCGAAAGTACCGAAAACGCCATGGTGCGCGGGCAGGTCACGATCATAGGTCCGCAGTTGAGCGGCTATATCGTCGAGGTGCCCGTACAGGATTTTCAGTACGTCAAGGCAGGCCAGTTGCTGGTCAGGCTCGATGATCGCATCTACACCCAGCGTCTGGCCCAGGCGATTGCCCAGCAGCAGCAACAGGAAGCGGCGCTGGCCAACAATGCCCAGCAGCGCAAGAGCGCCGAAGCGACCATCGCCCAGCGCCAGGCTGCCATCAATGACGCCGCCGCGCAGTTGACCAAAGCCAAGGCCGATCTGTCGCGTAACCAGGCGCTGGTCAGCGATGGGTCAGTGTCACGACGCGAACTGGATGTTACCCGCGCCAGCGAAGCGGCAGCGGCGGCGAGCCTTGCGCAGGCCAAGGCCGCGCTTGAGATCGCTCGGCAGGATCGTGAGTCGGTGATCGTCAACCGCGCGGCGCTGCTGGCTGCGGTCGAGAATGCCAAGGCAGCCGTGGCCCTGGCCCGTATCGACTTGGACAACACCCGCGTCACTGCGCCCAGGGACGGGCAGCTGGGGCAGATCGGCACGCGCCTGGGCGCCTATGTCAACTCAGGTGCCCAGCTGATGGCGCTGGTGCCCGATACGTTGTGGATCATCGCCAACATGAAAGAAACGCAGATGGCCGACGTGCGCATCGGTCAGCCGGCCAGTTTCACGGTGGATGCCTTGAACCATTTGAAGCTGTACGGGCACATCGAACAGATCTCCCCTGCTACGGGTTCGGAGTTTGCGTTGCTTCAGGCGGACAACGCGACCGGCAACTTCGTCAAGATCGCCCAGCGGATACCGGTGCGTATCACGGTGGATGCGGGGCAGCCAGAAGCTGCGCGGCTGCGGCCGGGTATGTCGGTGGTGGTCAGCATCGATACGGGGGAGCAGCGGTCCTGTGTTGGATCTGGGTGCTAGCGGATTGATGGAGGGACGTCTTTCAGGTGGGTCACCTATTGGCGAGAATGGAAATTGGGTATCACGTTGCACCTTATAGATCAGTCTCTTTCATAGTGGTGTAGCTGCGTTCAAAAAACTTTAAACTACCTACCATTTCTTGTAAGAGCGGCCTGGCCGGAGCGCCGGACCGGCCGCGATGGGGCGCGCTGTGGCCCGAGTTTGGAGTTTGTTTGTTGTGATTTAAATACTGGGGCCGCTGCGCGGCCCATCGCGGCACTAGGCCGCTCCTACACCGGATATGTACATAAACGAAATGGCAAACAACAGCCAGCAATAAAACTCATACTCGATCTTGATCTTGATCTTGATCTTGATCTTGATCTTGATCTTGCTTTGGCTTTTGATCTTGCT
>NZ_JBICKP010000092.1:0-374 GCF_043104335.1 Pseudomonas sp. WSY_20 | reverse complement strand
GGCTCGGCGTAGGTTTGCAGCCAGGCCTCGAACTGTTGGAACCCGTTTGAATCGTTGGTCAGTCTGGCCTTGGTGCGGACCTTGCCATTGGCAAGCGGGGTGGCAATGTCGAAAGTTCGCTTGGCAATATCAACACCAACAAAGGACATGATCTTCTCCTTCAGCTGATAAGGGGTGGATCATCCAGCACTCGGTTCAACCTTGTGAATGCGTGCTCACGCCGGGGGCGGGCACTAGATACCGTCCGAACTGTTCGAGTGAGGTTGGAAAGCCTGAGCGTATCTACTAATCGGGCTCGAGGCCTTAGGAGCGGCGCTGCTTCAAGGCTTTCCCTCGATGATCAGTCGAGAACTTTGGCCTGCAACGAGACAAAA
>NZ_JBICKP010000091.1:0-42808 GCF_043104335.1 Pseudomonas sp. WSY_20 | reverse complement strand
GCCGTTCGGTCTCCGGCGCTGCAAAGGGTGGAGACTGTCTGCCCATCCCCAGCCTCAAGTCATGCACTCCATAAAAAAGGGAGAGCCGAAGCTCTCCCTTTTTCTTCAACAACCCTCAGCCTCAGCCAATGGTCATCAAGCTGGCGTTACCCCCAGCCGCCGCAGTGTTCACACTCACCGCCCGCTCGATCACCAGGCGCTCCAGTGCAATCTGATGATCGCCGCTGGACAAGCCGTGTACCCCGACAATCGCCCCGGCACGCTTGGCCACCTGCTGGCAGACACTGCGCAGCTGGTCCGAATCGCCGTGATGGATCACGGCATCGAACGCCACTTCGTCCTTGCTCCAGTCCGGTACCAGCTTCACCTTGGCCTGCAGTTCGCGTGGCAGGCGGGCGCGCAGGGCCTTGCCGGGTTCGCCGTCGGCCCACACCGCTGAGCTTCCCACCGCCAGCACGGCGGCGAACTGCGCCAGCAGGTCGGTTTCGTTGTCCGCCAGGCACAGCACGTGTTCGCGTGGCAGGATGGTGTAAGTGTTGCGCTCGCCGGTCGGGCCAGGCAGCAGACGGGCGATACCGCTCTGCGACTGGCTGGCGAACTGGCTGCACAGCACGGCGAGGTCGGACAGCTGATTGCTCTCGGCCCAGGCCTTCAGGGCGTGGAGCGGCTTGACAAGCTGCTCGTGCAGCGCGCGGTCTGGCTTGGCTTCGCCATCCTGGTGCTGGAAGTGGCTGCCGATGGCGTCCGCCGGGCGGGTCGACAGCAGGCGGTACAGGTACAGCGGGCCGCCGGCTTTCGGGCCAGTGCCCGACAGGCCTTCGCCACCGAACGGCTGTACGCCCACCACGGCACCGACAATGTTGCGGTTGACGTACATGTTGCCGGCATGGGCCGACTCGACCACCTTGGCGATGGTTTCGTCGATGCGTGTGTGCACACCCAGGGTCAGGCCATAGCCCGAATTGTTGATTTGCTCGATCAACTGGTCCAGGTTGCGGCGGTTGTAGCGCACCACGTGCAGTACTGGGCCGAAGATCTCGCGCTTGAGCTCGTCGAAGCTGTCCAGTTCGATCAAAGTTGGCATCACGAAGGTGCCACGCTTGATCTCGGCACTGTCGGCAATCGCCACCTGATAGACCGAGCGGCCTTTCTCGCGCATGCCCTGGATGTGCTTCTCGATGCCAGCCTTGGCTTCAGCGTCGATCACCGGGCCGATATCCACGGCCAGGCGATCCGGGCAACCGAGCCGGCTTTCGGCCATGGCGCCCTTGAGCATCTCGATCACGCGGTCGGCGGAGTCTTCCTGCAGGCACAGTACGCGCAGCGCGGAGCAACGCTGGCCGGCACTGTCGAAGGCTGAGGACACGACATCGATCACCACCTGCTCGGTCAGTGCCGAGGAGTCGACGATCATCGCGTTCTGGCCGCCGGTTTCGGCGATCAGTGGCACTGGGCGACCCTGGTTGTCCAGGCGGCCTGCCACGTTGCGTTGCAGCAGGCGAGCCACTTCGGTGGAACCGGTGAACATCACGCCCTTGACGCGCTCGTCACCCACCAGGCCAGCACCGACGGTTTCGCCGCGGCCCGGCAGCAGTTGCAGGACACCTTCCGGAATGCCGGCTTCCAGCAGCAGGCGCACGGCCTGGGCGGCGATCAGCGGGGTTTGCTCGGCAGGCTTGGCCAATACTGGGTTGCCGGCGGCCAAGGCTGCGGCTACCTGGCCGGTGAAGATCGCCAGCGGGAAGTTCCATGGGCTGATGCACACCACAGGGCCCAATGGGCGGTGGGCATCGTTGCTCAGGTCGTTGCGCGCCTGGACGGCGTAGTAGCGCAGGAAGTCGACGGCTTCGCGCACTTCGGCAATGGCGTTGGCAAAGGTTTTGCCGGCTTCGCGGATCAACAGACCCATCAGGGGCTGAATCTCGGCTTCCATCAGGTCGGCCGTGCGTTCCAGGATGGCGGCGCGCTCGGCTGGCGGGGTGGCCTGCCAGATGGGCGCTGCGTTGAGTGCGCACTGGATGGCATTGTCGACGTCTGCAACGGTCGCTTCCTGAACGTGGCCGACCACATCGCGGTGATCGGCAGGGTTCAGCACCGGCGTTGCCGCGCTGTCACTGGCGGTGCAGGCCAGCAGCGGACCGGCTTTCCAGTCGTTGTTGGCGGTGGCCAGCATGGCGCAGGACAGCGAAGCCAGGCGGTGTTCGTTGGCCATGTCGATGCCGGCGGAGTTGGCCCGCTCGGTGCCGTACAGGTCACGTGGCAGCGGAATGCGGGGGTGTGGCAAGCCGATGCGGCCTTCCTGGGTACCCATGCGCTCGATGCTGGTAACAGGGTCGGCGACCAGTTCCTGGATGGAAATGGACTGGTCGGCGATGCGGTTGACGAACGAGGTGTTCGCGCCGTTTTCCAGCAGGCGGCGAACCAGGTAGGCCAGCAGGGTTTCGTGGGTGCCGACCGGCGCATACACGCGGCAAGGGCGGTTCAGCTTGCCGTCGGCGATCTTGCCGACCACCTGTTCGTACAGCGGCTCACCCATGCCGTGCAGACACTGGAACTCGTACTGGCCGGGGTAGTAGTTCTGCCCGGCGATCTGGTAGATGGCCGACAGGGTGTGGGCGTTGTGCGTGGCGAACTGCGGGTAGATAGCCTCGGGCACAGCCAGCAGCTTGCGCGCGCAGGCCACGTACGACACGTCGGTGTAGACCTTGCGGGTGTAAACCGGGTAGCCCTCCAGGCCTTCGACCTGGGCGCGCTTGATCTCGCTGTCCCAGTAGGCACCTTTCACCAGGCGGATCATCAGGCGGTGGCGGCTGCGCTTGGCCAGGTCGATCACGTAGTCGATTACATACGGGCAGCGCTTCTGGTACGCCTGGATCACGAAGCCGATACCGTTCCAGCCGGCCAGCGCGGGCTCGAAGCACAGGCGCTCGAGCAGGTCCAGGGACAGCTCAAGGCGGTCGGCTTCCTCGGCATCGATGTTCAGGCCGATGTCGTATTGCTTGGCCAGCAGGGTCAGGGACAGCAGGCGCGGGTACAGTTCTTCCATCACCCGCTCGTACTGGGCACGGCTGTAGCGTGGGTGAAGGGCCGAGAGCTTGATGGAAATGCCCGGGCCTTCATAGATGCCACGGCCGTTGGAAGCCTTGCCGATCGAGTGGATGGCTTGCTCATAGGATGCCAGGTACTTCTGGGCATCATGCTCGGTGAGTGCTGCTTCACCGAGCATGTCATAGGAATAACGGAAGCCCTTGGACTCGAAGCGCGTGGCATTGGCCAGTGCTTCGGCGATGGTTTCGCCGGTGACGAACTGCTCGCCCATCAAGCGCATGGCCATGTCCACGCCCTTGCGGATCATCGGCTCGCCGCTCTTGCCGATGATACGGGTCAGCGAGGAGGTCAGGCCGGATTCGTTGTGGGTGCTTACCAGCCTGCCCGTCAGCAACAGGCCCCAGGTGGCGGCGTTGACGAACAGCGACGGGCTGTTGCCCAGGTGCGGCTGCCAGTTACCGGTGCTGATCTTGTCGCGGATCAGGGCGTCGCGAGTGCCTTTGTCGGGGATGCGCAGCAGCGCTTCGGCCAGGCACATCAGCGCCACACCTTCCTGCGAAGACAACGAGAATTCCTGCAGCAGGCCTTGAACGATGCCGGCCCGGCCACCGGTGCTCTTCTGGTTGCGCAGCTTCTCGGCGATGCCGGCAGCCATCTTGTTGGCCGCGTCGGCAAGCGGAGCGCTCAGGCGCGCCTGCTCCAGCAGCATCGGCACCATTTCCTGCTCGGGCCGACGGTAGGCGGCGGTAATGGCCGAGCGCAGGACCGACTGCGGCAGGATGCTTTCGGCGAATTCCATGAAGCTCTGGTGACCTTGCTCGGGCTGTACATCGCCGGCTTCATCGCTCAGGCCCAGGGCCTGGCCACTGATTTCGGTCAGGGTCGCGCCACCCTCGAGCTTCTCCAGGTAGCTGAAGATCGCTTGCTTGATCAACCAATGCGGCGTGCGGTCCACGGACAGCGCAGCGGCCTTGAGTCGTTCACGGGTAGGGTCGTCGAGTTTGACCCCAAGGGTGGTCGTCGCCATTTCTTATCCTCATTATTGCCACGAGTGCGGCTTAAGCTGGCGACAAGATTATCTGTAGGAAAACGCGGGTGCAACCAGGTGCAACCCTAAAATGTCGCGAATAAGGTGCAACTCGTCAGGCTGTCGTTTTTAGTGAGGGTCAAAGCGTCAAGTCGACAAGATTTTGTTCTATAAAAGGGCAACGCCTGCCTCATTAGGGAGCAAAAACGGAGCTTTATCTGAAAAAGCATACTTGGGTGCAACTTCACAGTGAAAAATGGTTGCACCGGATTTATGTTGTTGAATAGCATCTGCCGCCTGGGTGCAACCACCAACGATGTGGGTGCGCATGAGATAACAACAAACGCCAGGGCCAACACATGGGTAATCCGTTAACGATCACATTCGTGATCTACATCGCAGCAATGGTGCTGATCGGCTTCGCTGCCTACCGCGCCACCAAGAACCTTTCCGACTACATCCTTGGCGGTCGCAGCCTAGGCAGCGTGGTCACCGCATTGTCGGCCGGTGCTTCCGACATGAGTGGTTGGCTGCTGATGGGCCTGCCCGGCGCCATCTATTTCGCGGGGCTGTCGGAAGTCTGGATCGCCATCGGCCTAACCGTCGGCGCCTACCTGAACTGGCTGTTCGTCGCCGGCCGTCTGCGCGTGCAGACCGAGCACAACGGCGATGCGCTCACCCTGCCGGACTATTTCTCCAGTCGTTTCGAAGACAAGAGCGGCCTGCTGCGAATCATCTCTGCCATCGTCATTCTGGTGTTCTTCACTATCTATTGCGCCTCCGGCATCGTGGCCGGTGCTCGCCTGTTCGAAAGCACCTTCGGCATGTCGTACGAGACAGCGCTGTGGGCAGGTGCTGCCGCTACCATCATCTACACCTTCGTCGGTGGCTTCCTGGCCGTGAGCTGGACCGACACGGTCCAGGCATCGCTGATGATCTTCGCGCTGATCCTGACGCCGGTAATCGTGCTGATCTCCACCGGTGGCTTCGACCAGACCTTCGCCGCCATCGAAGCCGTCAACCCGGCGCACTTCGACCTGCTCAAGGGTGCGAGCTTCATCGGGATCATCTCGCTGATGGGCTGGGGCCTGGGCTACTTCGGTCAGCCCCATATTCTGGCGCGCTTCATGGCCGCCGACTCGGTGAAGTCCATCGCCAACGCACGCCGCATCTCCATGACCTGGATGATCCTGTGCCTGGCCGGTACCTGCGCCGTCGGTTTCTTCGGCATCGCCTATTTCTCGGCCCACCCTGAGGTGGCCGGGCCAGTGAATGAAAACCACGAGCGCGTGTTCATCGAGTTGGCGAAGATCCTGTTCAACCCGTGGGTCGCCGGCGTCCTGCTGTCGGCCATCCTGGCGGCGGTGATGAGTACCCTGAGTTGCCAGCTGCTGGTGTGCTCGAGTGCGCTGACCGAAGACTTTTACAAAGCCTTCCTGCGCAAGAACGCCTCCCAGCGAGAACTGGTGTGGGTCGGTCGTCTGATGGTACTGGCCGTGGCCTTGATCGCCATCGCCATGGCTGCCAATCCTGAAAACCGCGTGCTGGGCCTGGTGGCCTACGCCTGGGCCGGCTTCGGCGCTGCATTCGGCCCTGTCGTGCTGATCTCGGTGCTGTGGAAGGGCATGACGCGCAACGGCGCGCTGGCCGGTATCGTGGTGGGTGCGCTGACCGTGATCCTGTGGAAAAGCTTCGACACCATGGGCTTGTACGAAATCATCCCTGGCTTCCTGTTCGCCAGCATCGCCATCGTCCTGGTGAGCAAGCTGGGCCGCCCATCGCAGGCGATGGTCAGCCGCTTTGAAACGGCAGATGCGGCTTATCGCGCTGACAAGTGACAGCCACCAAGGCTCGCTGCTAGCTGAAAGCCGGACCCGCTCCAGCAGTGTCCGCACGGCCTTTGAGGGTTCGTGCAGCACTGCGGTGGCGGGTTCGTTGTTTTCTGGGGACCGTCAGGCCTGACGTCGTTTGCCAGGCAGGGTAAACTTGCGTCCTGCGCAGGAGTTGCCATGAATTATCGTCACGCCTTCCACGCCGGCAACCATGCCGACGTTCTCAAACATATTGTGCTGACCCGCCTCATCGCCCTGATGTCGCGCAAGGAGCAACCGTTCGCCTACCTCGACACCCATGCCGGGCTGGGGTTGTACGACCTCAAGGGTGATCAGGCGAGCCGAACCGGTGAGTACCTCGAGGGGGTCGCGCGGCTGTGGAACCGTGATGACCTGCCGGCCATGACCGCCGATTACCTGCGCGTCATCAAGCGCCTGAATGCCGATGGCGAGCTGCGCTACTACCCAGGCTCCCCTGAATTGGCGCGTCGCCTGATGCGCCAGCAGGACCGCGCCTTGCTCAACGAGAAGCACCCCGAGGACGGGCCGCTGCTTAAGGAAAACATGAAGAAGGATCCGCGCGTGGTCGTGCACCTGGGCGAGGGTTGGCACGTGCCGCGCGCCTTGTTGCCCGTGCAGGAAAAACGCGCGGTCATGCTCATCGACCCGCCGTTCGAGCAGGCTGATGAGCTCAAGCGTTGCACGGCTGCGATGAAGGAAGCCATTGGTCGGATGCGCCAGACGGTGGTGGCCATCTGGTACCCGATCAAGGACCAGCGCTCGCTGACCCGTTTCTACCAGGACCTCACCAGCACTGGCGCGCCCAAGCTGTTGCGTGTCGAACTGTATGTGCACCACCAGGACAGCCCGCAGGGCCTCAATGGATCCGGGCTGGCCATCGCTAACCCGCCTTGGGGGCTGGAAGATGAGCTCAAGGAACTGCTGCCTTGGCTCGCCCGGGAATTGGCGCAGACCGAGGGCAGCTACCGCATGGATTGGCTGATCGCCGAATGAGGCCTGGCGGTCGCTGACGGGCCCATTGCGGTCGCCCCGGCTAGGCCGCGCCAGTGACCGCGTGATGGGTGAGCTGCGGGATTGCCGTGTTTGTGGAGTTTGTGCCCTGGCCAAAGGCGTAGCCTTTGCAGAGGCATGCGCACGCTGCGCTTTGCGTTATAATCCCGCCTTTTAGCCGCCACCCGCCCACCAGGCCGCTGGCGCATCTTTATCGAATGAAGAGGCCTATCCCTTGGCATTGACGATTCTTGGCCTGTCCGGCGCCCTCAGCCATGACCCTTCCGCGGCCCTGTACATCGACGGCAAGCTGATTGCCGCCGCCGAAGAAGAGCGTTTCGTGCGCGACAAGCATGCAAAAAACCGCATGCCCTACGAATCGGCGAAGTTCTGCCTGGAACAAGCCGGTATCAAGCCCTCCGACGTCGATGTCATTGCCATCCCGTTCGCGCCCATCAGCCTGTTCGGCAAGGCGCGCTGGCACTACGCCAAACGCTACTGGTACGCACCGGACCGCGCCCTCGACGCGATTCTGATGGGCAACCGCCGCTACAAGCGCTACCGCAAGAAGATCGTCTGGTGCCTGGAACAGCTGGGCTTCGACCCGAAAAAGGTCAAGATCGAGCCCGTGGAACATCACCTGGCTCATGCCTCCAGCGCCTACCACTGCTCGGGCTTCAAGGAAAAGACCGCGATCCTGGGCATTGACGGTAAAGGCGAGTACGCCACCACCTTCTTCGGCTACGGCGAGAACGGCAAGATCCACAAGATCAAGGAGTTCTTCGATCCGGATTCGCTGGGGGGCCTGTACGGTGCCATCACCGAATTCCTCGGGTTCGAAATGCTCGACGGCGAATTCAAGGTCATGGGCATGGCGCCCTATGGCGATGCCAGCAAATATGACTTCTCACGCCTGGCCAGTTTCGAAAACGGCGAGTTGGTGATCAACACCGACTACGCCAACGTCATTGGCTTGCGCCGCTACAAAGAGAAAGGCAAGGGCTTCTACTTCTCGCCCAAGTTGATCGAATGGCTGGGGCCCAAGCGCGAAGGCGACATCGCTGACGAGCCGTACATCCATTACGCAGCCAGCATGCAGGCGCTGTTCGAGAAGATCGCCCTGCAGATGATCGACCACTACCTGGGCGACACCCTGCGCGAAACCGGCAAGCTGGCCTTCGCCGGCGGTTGTGCGCTGAACGTGAAGCTCAACCAGAAGATCATCGCCCGTCCCGACGTGAAGGAACTGTTCGTGCAGCCAGCCTCCGGCGATGCCGGCACGGCAGTGGGGGCGGCCGCCTACGTGTCCCACGCCCGCGGCGTGCCGGTCGAGAAGATGGAGCACGTCTACCTCGGCCCGTCCTACTCCAACGAAGATGTGATCGCAGCCTGCGCCCGTCACCCCAACGCGCCGAAATGGCGCAAGCTCGACGACATGCCGCAGCGCATCGCCAAGATCATGGTCGATGGCAACCCGGTGGCCTGGTTCCAGGGCCGCATGGAGTTCGGCCCTCGTGCCCTGGGTGGCCGCTCGATCATCGGTTGCCCGAGCGTGCCGGGCGTGGCCAACCGCATCAACGAGCAGATCAAGTTCCGCGAACGCTGGAGACCCTTCTGCCCGTCGATGCTCGATACGGTCGCCCCGCAGATGATCAAGGTCGACCACCCGGCGCCCTTCATGACCTTCACCTTCGAAGTGGCCGAGGAGTGGAAAAGCCGCGTGCCGGAGGTGGTCCATGAAGACGGCACTTCCCGTGCCCAGGTGCTCAAGCGCGAGTACAACCCGCGCTACTACGACATGATGAAGGCGCTGGAGACGTTGACCGGCAACGGCGTCTCGCTGAACACCTCGCTCAACCGCCGGGGTGAGCCGATGATCTGTTCGCCGACCGATGCCCTGAACATGTTCTTCGGCTCCGATCTGCAGTACCTGATCATGGAAGATATCCTTGTCGTCAAGGACGGCGCTGCCGCCTATGAACAGCCGCTCTGAACCGCGCATCCTGCAGTTCTGTCATGGCTATGACGGGCCTTTCCTCGATTGTGCCCGTCAATACGCCAGCCTGTTCGAGGGCAGCGGCTACAAGGTCACGACCGTGTTTCTGACTGGTGCAGCCGACCCGCAGGTGGCGGCCGGCTGTGGGTCGGATGAAGTGCTGTTTCTGGAGTTCAGTTCCAAGGCGGTCCGTGGCCTGAAGCTCGGCGCGATCCGGGCGTTGCGCAAGATCGCGGCCCAGCGCGACTTCGCGTTCTGCATCGCTCACCGCTTCAAGCCGATCTACGTCGCCTTGCTCGGGACCCGGTTACCGGTGATAGGCGTGCACCACGCCTTTGGCGACTATGAGCGCAAAGGCCGGCGCCTGTTCGCCAACCTGTTCAGCAAGCGCTTGAGCCTGTTGGGTGTATCCGACGCGGTGCGCGACGACATGCGCCGCTGCCTGGCGCAGTGGCCCGCCGACCGCATCCAGACGCTGTACAACCGCATCGACATCGCCACCCTTCAGGCTGCCCTGGTGCCGCGTGCAGAGGCACGCGAAGCCTTGGGGCTGGATGCGCAGGCCTGGGTGGTGGGCAATGTCGGTCGGTTGCACCCAGACAAGGACCAGGCCACCTTGCTGCGCGGCTTTGCCCAGGCGTTGCCGGCATTGCCGGTTGGTGCGCGCCTGGCCATCCTGGGCAAGGGCCGTCTGGAATCCAAGCTAAAGGCCCTGGCCCGCGAGCTGGGCATTGCCGATCAGGTCGACTTCCTGGGGCAGGTGCCCGATGCGCGTCGCTATTTCCAGGCCTTCGACGTGTTCGCCTTGAGTTCCGATCATGAGCCCTTCGGCATGGTCCTGCTCGAAGCTATGGTCGCTGGCGTCCCGGTGTTGGCCACGGCCTGTGGCGGTGCGCGGGAAGTGGTCGAAGGTGTCGGCATGCTGTTCCCCCTGGGCGATGCCAGCCAACTGGCGCAAGGCCTCGAACGCATGGCCGCGCTGGACGACTCGCAACGCCGGGTGTGCGCCGAGCATATGCTCGAACGCCTGCGCGAGCGTTTCTCGGACCAGGCGGTGCGCGACACCTTCTGGCAACTGCCCCAGGTTCGCGCGTTGGTGGGGGCCTGATGTTCAATCCTGTAAAAGCCCTGCGCGAGCGTGGCTGGCAAGTCATCGATGCGCAGACCTATGCCCAGGCCTGGGCGCGCTTCGGCGGTAGTGTCGCCACCCATCCCCTGGTGGTCTCGCAGTTGGCGGACCTGGCGCAGATCCCCGTGCGTTACCTGGCCTGGCACCAGGCCGGCGAGCTCAAGGCGGCCATCCCCACCTGGGGGCGTCACCTGGCGCTGTCCAAGGACGTGCTCAAGCGCAGCGGCAAGAAGGCATTGTTCGACCTGGGCAATGCCGAAATCATCCTGCCTGCGGCAGCCGACGCCGCCGCGCCGCTGCGCCATGGCGCACGCTACCTGTCCGAACTGAACCAGGGCCGCTTTGTCGGCCTCAAGGCGCAGAAAGAACAGCTGGCGATGGCCCGTGCGCCAGAAGACCTGTCGAAGAAATTCCGTTACAACCAGCGCCGTGAACTGCGGTTGCTGGAAGAAGCCGGTGGCGTGGTGCGGCCGATCAGCGACTTCGATGCCGCTACTGTCGCCGCCATGTATTGCGACCTTTTCCAGCGTCGCTGGGGGTTCGCAGCCACTGGCGCCGAGCGCATGGGCGACGTGATCGAGCGCCTGCGGGACCTGCTGATCGGCTCGGTCTTGCTGCTCGATGACAAGCCTATCGCCATCCAGCTGGTGTATCGCGTCGAGGCGCCTGAGTGGATCAGCGTCGAATACGTCAATGGCGGCGTCGACCCTGAGACCAAGGCGTTCAGCCCCGGCAGCGTGCTGAGCTTCCTCAATACCCAGGCCGCCTGGGAGGACGCCCGCGCGCGCAACAAGCCATTGCGGTTCTCGTTCGGCCGGGCCGATCGCGAGTACAAGGACCGCTGGTGCCACCCTGTGCCGGTGTACCAGGCGTGAGCCGCAAGCAGCAGTTGCTAAAGCGCCATCGGCGCAACAAGCGCCTCGGGCTGCTGGTGGCCCTGGTGGCGTTGATTGCGCTGGGTGCGTTCATCTGGTGGCTGCCGTTGTTGCTCCTGCCGCTGCTGTGGGTAGCCCACGAGGCGTGGCTGGCCGACCACCTGTTCTACACCCCGGCCGACGACTACACCTATGCCTTCGATGGGGCCGATGAAGTGATGGGCGTAAGCCTGCAGGGCGGCCGTTTGCAATTACCCGCAGCGCCCGTCGCTGAAGGTGCAACATGGGTGCTGCAGGTTGAACTGCGTTGCGCCCTGCTGGGCAGGTTTTTCGACCCCGGGGTGTACATCGAAGGCGCAGGCGGCAAAGACCTGCAGGTGTTCGAGCGCGGTGTTCGCGGCAAGCGCTACCTCAACCTGACTGGGCTCGACACGGCGCTGCGTCAAGGCCAGATCACCTTGCGCGGGCGCTTCTGCCGGCTGGTGGGCCAGCCGCGCCTGTGGATGTTCCAGCAGCCAGACCTACGCCGCAAGCGGGTGATGGTCATCGCGCCCCATGCCGATGATGCCGAACTCGCCGCCTACGGCCTGTACAGCCAGGCAGACGAAGCCTGGATCGTGACCCTGACCGCTGGCGAAATCGAGGCCGAGCACTACCAGGCCATGGGCCTGTCATCTGCCGAGGCTGCGCGCCTCAAAGGGCGCTTGCGGGCTTGGGACAGTATCGCGGTGCCTCGCTGGGCGGGCGTTGCGCAAGAGCGCTGCGTGCAGTTGGGCTACTTCTGCCTGCAATTGCCCGCCATGCGGCAGGCACCGACCACCCCCTTCGGCTCGCGCGAGGCGGACATGACCGACACGCGCCCCTTCCGTACCCTCAACGCGCTGCCTTTGCCGGGCGACGACGGCGTTCCGACCTGGCAGAACCTGCTGGCCGACGTGCGCGCGTTGGTACTACAGGCGCGCCCGGAAGTGATCGTGATGCCGCACCCGGTGCTCGATCCGCATCCTGACCACGTGGCTGCCCAGCAAGCGCTGCACGAAGCGTTGCAGGGCCTGCAGTGGCAACCCGAAATCCTGCTGGGCTATGCCAATCACCTGCACGACAACGACCGCTGGCCCATGGGCGACAGCGGTGCAGGCGTGGCCTTGCCGCCGGTCACCAGTGAGTTGTCGGTCGGGCGCCCTTGCACCCTGGTGCTGGACCGCTCACTGCAACATGACAAGGCCATGGCACTGGGCATGATGCACGACCTGCAGCCCCGCCCGCCCTTCAAGCGCCGAGTACGCCGAGTGATCCAGCGCTGGTTGGCAGGCCGGCGCAGTTCGCCTTATGGCGAGAACGAATTTTTCCGCAAGGCCGTGCGTCGCCACGAGCTGTTCTGGGTTCTGACGGACCGCCACCAGGGTGTACATCGGGAAAACGTATGAAGCGTTTCAAAGTCCTGCAACTGCAACCGGACTACAACATCAAGCAGCACGATTTTGCCGACCTGGCCGAACAGATCTTCAAGGCGCTGCCAGCGGATCGGTTCGAAACGACCATGGCCTTTCTCAAGGGCCGGCCTGCGCCTGGCCAACCGGTCAGTCGCGCCGACCATTCGGTGTACTTCGACTTCAGCGACGGTGCGCTCAAGGGCATGCGCCTCAAGGCACTGTGGCAGCTCTACCGGTTTTGCCGGCGCGAACGCTTCGACGTGGTGATCTGCAACCGCTTCAAGCCTGTGAACATGCTGTTGCAACTCAACCGTTGGTTGAAGATCCCGTTGTGCATCGGCATTTCCCATGGCTTTGGCGAGTACGACCGCACCTATCGCCGTCGTCAGACCCAGCGCCTGATCGACGGGCATTGGCAGTTCGTGGGTGTGTCGCCGGCAGTCAAGCAATACCTGCTGGACTGCAAGTGCGGTTTCACCGATGCCAACACCCATGCCATCACCAATGCCATCGACACGGATCAGGCCCAGGCGTTGCAGCTGAACAAGGCCGAGGCCCGCACACAACTTGGCCTGACCCAGAACGTTCGCATGGTCGGGGCGCTGGGCCGCCTGGTGCCGGTCAAGGGCCATACCTACCTGATCCAGGCGTTTGCCGCCTTGAAGGACAAGTACCCCACCGCGCAACTGGCGATCATCGGGGCGGGTCGTGAGCAGGCGCGCCTGCAGGCCGAGATCGATCGCCTGGGGCTGACGGGCAGGGCGCACTTGCTGGGCTTTCGTGACAACGCCCTGCGCTATGTCCGTGCGTTCGACATCTGGGCCATGCCATCGCTGGCCGAAGGTCTGGGCCTTGCCCTGCTCGAAGGTATGAGCGGGCGTTTGCCGGTCATCGCCAGCGACGTGCCGGCCATGTTGCCGCTGATCACCGGCGCGGGCGGCGAGGTGGTCAAGCCTGCGGACGTTGCCAGCCTGACCACAGCACTGGACCGCTACCTGGCGCTGGATGACGCGGCGTTGCACGCCAAGGGCGAGCAGGCCTATCACTACCTCAATCAACACCACGACATCGACGTGTTCCGTCAGCAATACCTGGCGCTGATCGAGTCGGGCTTGGCTGCGAAGGAGCCGAAATGAGTGCGGACCCAACCCTGGTCACGGTGATCATCGCATCGTACAACCATGGCCCATACATCGAGCAGAGCATTCTCAGCGTGCTGAACCAGACCTACCCGCACATCGAGCTGCTGGTGGTGGACGACGGCTCTACCGATGACAGCGTCGAGCGTATCGAGCGCCTGCAGGCGCAGCACGGTTTCGATTTTCGCGTGCAGCGCAACAAAGGCCTGACCCACACGCTCAACGAGGCCATTGCGCGGGCCAAGGGCTCGCTGATTGCGCCGTTTGGTTCCGACGACATCATGATGCCGGACCGCATCGCGATCCAGGTCCAGTACATGGCCGACAAGCCCGAAGTGGGTATCTGCGCTGGCAACATCGAGCTCATCGATTCCCAGGGTGAGCTGTTCCCCGAAGCGCGGCAGCGCCGCGAAGTCCCGTTCAGGCGCCTGGACTTCGAGGACATGTTCCTTGAGCGCAAACCCTACCCACCTGCGCCCACGCTGCTGATCCGCCGCGAGGCACTGGAGAAGGTGGGCGGCTTCGACCCGGATATCCGCCTGGAAGACCTGTTGATCGAACTGAAGGTGACCCATGCCGGGTACTTCATCGATGGCCTGAGCGTGGTCATGGCGCGCTACCGCAAGCATGCCAGCAACTCGTACAAGAACCATCGTTTCATGATCGACAACATCCTGCGCACCTATGCCAAGTTCAAGGATCATCCGGCCTATGAGCAGGTCAAGTTCAAGGCGCTGAACTCGATGTTCCTCAAGGTGGCCAACCGTGATCGCAAGCTGGCCCGCGAACTGCTGGCGCAGATTCCACTGCGCGCCTATACGCGCAAGACCTGGCGCGGGCTGGGGCGATTGTTCTTCTCGCCACTGGAAAAGGGCTGAAGGGCATGGGCTGGCTCTCGCGCTACCGGGAAAAACGGGCCAAGCGGGCGATTCGCAAGCTGCCGGCCATCGAGCGCGGGCAGGCGCGATTTGCCGCGCGTTACCCCCAGTACGCTTTCGGCGTGGGCAGCTATGGCGTGCCCGAGGTGCACGACTGGCAGGAGGGGACGACGCTGCGCATCGGCGCCTATTGCTCGATTGCCGAAGGCGTGCAGATTTTCCTGGGCGGGCATCATCGGGCCGACTGGGTAACCACTTACCCATTCCCGGCCATGCTGCCCGAGGCATCGGCCATCGAGGGCTATGCCTTCAGCCGCGGTGACGTGACCATCGGCAACGACGTATGGCTGTGCTCCAACTGCACGATCCTGTCGGGGGTTAGCATTGGCAGCGGGGCCATCGTGGCCGCTGGGGCCGTGGTGACCCGGGATGTGCCCGCTTACGCGGTGGTCGGCGGCAACCCGGCCAGCATCGTGCGCTGGCGATTTCCGGAAGCGGTGCGAGAGCAACTGCTGGCCAGCGCCTGGTGGGACTGGCCACCTGCCGAGATTGCCCATGTGGTGGGCAAGCTGTGCAGCGATGACATCCAGGCGTTTCTCGCCTATGCCGAGCGGCGCGCCTCAGGCCTGGTGGGTCGAGCCTGACTTCAGGTTTCCAGGCCTGGCCTGCGGGCGCTGGGCCAGGCGCTTGCCCAGGGCGATACCCGGCTTTTCCAGTAGGAGGAACGTGGCGCTGCTCACGACCACCAGCACGGTGCAGGCGATGGCGATCACGGCCATGAACGCCCCGCGGTCGTCGTAGGTGAACCCGTAAGCGGGGTAGAGGCGATAGGCGAGCCACCACAGCACCAGCCCATGGAGCAGGTACAGGCTATAGCTGATTTCGCCTAGCCAGCGGGCACTGCGCAGGGCCAGGGCGCCCAGTAGGTCGTTGCCTGAGACGATGATGCAGAACACGAGGCTTAGCAGCAGCAGCGGGAACACCGCGAAGGTCTTGTGCAGCACCGTCATTACCAGCACCAGCAAGCCGATGGCCATCCAGGTGCCGTACCTGCCCTTGGCCCATTGCACCAGTGCCGGGCTGCGTACCCAGTAAACCGCCGCAATGCCGCCTGCAAAGCTCATCAGGTATTTCTTTTTCAGCGCATGTTCCCAGCCCACAAGCTTTGCCAGCAGGTACAGGGCGACCACGCAGGCAATGGCCCTCAAGAGCGTACCGCGGTAGACGAACATCAGGCCCAGCAACGGCAGGGCCAGGTAGAAGTAGATTTCGTAGTTAAGGGTCCAGGTCACGTTCGAGATCAGGTTGCCGGTGCCGGCCAACTGGTTGATGTCGGGGCGGTGGAACAGCAGCCAGCCTGAAAGCTGTTGTGCCAGAGCGGTTGGCGTGTCGAGCAGCTTCCAGCCTTGCAGGTAGAACACCGTCACAAGCACTGCAGCCAGCAGGCCGAAATACAGCGGGTACAGGCGCATGACGCGGGAAATGGCAAAGGCTCGCCAATCGAAGGCGCGGCCCTGGCGCACCAGCCTGCTCCAGAACAGAAACCCGGTGATCATGAAGAACAGCGCGACGCTCGCTTGCCCGATCTGGGCGAAGAAGCGTTCGGGGGGCATGTTGATCTGGCCGGTGTGCTGGTAGTGCCAGGCAATGGCGGCATGGTGGATGAAGACCCCGAGTGCCAGGTAGCCCCTCAAGCCATCGAGAGTGGCCCAGCGCCCCGCCACCGGCTCAAGATGGCGCGCCACCCAAGGGCTGCGCAGCAGCAGCCCTGCCAGCAACAAGGCAAGGCCGAACACCAGGAAACTGAGCAGCGGCGCCAGATAGCCCATGTCAGCGTTCCGCTCCCGGGGCCAGTTCGAGCTTTTGGCGCAGGGCGTGGCTCATGGTCTGGCTGGCTGCTGCGCTGTAGCCCTCCAGCAGGGCCTGGACGTTTTCCTCGAACAGCCACTGCTTGTCTTCGGTGTAGCGCTGCATGTGGCGCAGGTTGCGCTGGCGCAGCTCCGCCGACAGCGGCGAAGGCAGCAAGCGCATGTCGGCAAGGTCGATCAGGCCGAATTCGCCGTTGTCCATCAGCAGTACGTTGCCCAGGTGCAAGGACCGGAAGTAGACGCCTTGCTGGTGCAGACGCCCCATGAACCGCCCCATACGCTGCACCAGGGCCCGGCGTTCTGCCAGCGATGGGCAGGCCTGCAGCGCCTGGCGCACGGTCTGGCCTGCCAGGGGGATGTAGCGCACGCCTTGGGTGCCATCGGCGTAGTTCAGCAGCTCCACCACGGGGGGCGTGGGAATGCCTTCGAGTGCCAGTTGCTGGCTGTTCCTGGCAAAGCGGCGCGCGTAGGGGTAGAAGGCGCCGGCGGTGTACCAGGCGCGCGGGCGGAACAACTTCAGGAAGCTGCCATCTTGCAGCAGCAGGACCTTGGGGCCCAGCCCGTCCTCTTCGATGACGCGAGCACCCTCATGCAGCTGCCTGGCCTGCGCCTCGCTCAAGCGGGCGCGGTTGGCCGCCACCAGCCTGCCACCCCGGCGTGCGATATTCAGCCCGGCGACCAGCGCCAGCGGAATCCACAGCAGGAACCAATGCTCCTTGGGCCGCGACAGGATACCGCCGCCCTCGGTCAGACCCGCACCGATGCCAAACACCAGCAGCGCCGAGGCCATCTGCAAGGCAGGGTGGGTGCGGTACTTCCAGCCGCTGTAAAGCGCGTAGACGATCATGCCCAGCCACGGCAGCAAGCCCAGGATGCCCACGTAATACAGCACGCCCATGACGAAACTGTGGGGCTCGCTCAGCAGGTAGCCCACGCCGACATCGATGGACAGGGGCGCGTCGTAGCCATGGCCGATCAGCGGGTGCTGGAGGAACAGGTCCCACGTAATGCGCCAGATATCGAAACGGTACGAGTCGCCGCGCGCCATGATCAACTGCGGGTCCACCACCAGCACCGCGACGATAAACAGCGGGGCGGCCAGGAACAGGGGGATCGAGCGACGGTCCAGGCAGAGCAGGGCGATCCAGTTCACCGCCAGGGTCATGGCCACCAGGGGCGTGCGGGAACCGGTGGCCACCACCGCGGCGAACATGACCGCAAAGGCCGCCATGCACAGCGACACGGTCAACGCCCGCTTGCCGTTGACCGCCATCCACAGCCAGTAGGTCCCGAAGAAACCGTACAGGTGCGAGCTGAGCAGCGGGTTGTCCAGAGCGCCGGCCCCGATTAGCCGGCTGCCCGGGGTGTAGGTGAGCATGAACGTGGTCAGGTCCCGCAGCGTGGCCAGCAGCGCCAGCAGCGCAGCGCCCAGGAACAGCCCCTTGAGCGCCTCGGGTCGGTAACGCAGCATCAGCCCGGTGCCCAGGAACAGCATCAGGGTGTGCAGGGGCCGCTTGATCAGGTTGTCCGCCTGCGCCGGCGAGGGTGACCAGCTCAGGCTGAGGATGGCGTAGCCGGCGAAGGCCACGAACAGCCACAGCAGCGGTTCACGAAACAGGGTTTTCAGTTCACGAGGCCGGACGCACAGCGCCAGCAGGGTCGGAATGCTGAAAAGACCGTAGTACAGCTTGTGGTGCAGGCTGCGTTCGGGCAGGAAGAACAGGGCACCGAGCAGCGCCAGCATGCCGGCCGGCAGCAGCCACAGGCACACGAAATCGAAAAAGCGGTTGCCGGCGTTGTGTAGGCTGCTTGGGAACATGGAGAAAGAGGGCCCAGGTCGAAAGAACGGGCAATGTTAACCCAGCTTTGCGCGCATTGCTGCTGGTAAGCGGCGGGGCCGAGTGGTCCGACGCCGCTGCCAACGTGTGGTAAAGTCAGCACCCCATTTTCAGCATGTTCCGTGATATGACAGACGCCAACGGCTCCCAGAGCCCATCGAGCATGAAGATCTATTTCCGTCTACTTGGTTATGTCCGACCCTACATCGGCGTGTTCCTGCTGAGTATCCTGGGCTTTCTGATCTTTGCATCGACCCAGCCAATGCTGGGCTACATCCTCAAGTATTTCGTCGACGGCCTGTCCAACCCGGATGCCTCGCTGTTTCCCAACGTCCCGCACCTGCGTGACCTGAACCTGCTGCACACGGTGCCGGCGCTGATCATCATCATCGCTGCCTGGCAGGGCCTGGGGTCGTTTCTGGGCAACTACTTCCTGGCCAAGGTCTCGCTGGGCCTGGTCCATGACCTGCGGGTGCAACTGTTCAATAACCTGCTGAGCCTGCCCAACCGCTACTTCGACCAGAACAACTCCGGGCACCTGATCTCGCGCATCACCTTCAACGTGACCATGGTCACTGGGGCGGCTACCGATGCCATCAAGGTGGTCATTCGCGAAGGCATGACGGTGGTGTTCCTGTTCGGCTCGCTGCTGCTGATGAACTGGCGCCTGACGCTAGTGATGCTGGCCATCCTGCCCCTGATCGCCTTCATGGTGGGCCGTGCCAGCAAGAAATTCCGCAAGCAGAGCAAGAAGATCCAGGTTGCCATGGGCGACGTCACCCACGTGGCGTCCGAGACCATTCAGGGCTACCGCGTGGTGCGCAGCTTCGGCGGTGAAGCCTACGAGCGCCAGCGCTTCCTCAAGGCCAGCCAGAGCAACACCGACAAGCAGCTGCGCATGACCCGCACCAGCGCCATCTATACGCCCCTGTTGCAACTGGTGATCTATGTTGCCATGGCCGTTCTGATGTTCCTGGTGCTGTACCTTCGTGGCGACGCCTCGGCAGGTGACATGGTGGCCTATATCACCCTGGCCGGCCTGCTGCCCAAGCCGATTCGCCAGCTTTCGGAAGTCAGTTCGACCATCCAGAAGGGCGTGGCCGGTGCCGAGAGTATCTTCGAGCAGCTCGACGAGCAGCGGGAAGTGGACACGGGCACCGTCGAGCGCGATGCGGTCAGCGGGCGCCTGGAAGTTCGCAACCTCAGCTTCACCTACCCCGGTACCGATCGCCAAGTGCTGAGCGACATCAACTTCACCGTCGAGCCTGGGCAGATGGTCGCGCTGGTGGGCCGCTCCGGGAGCGGCAAGTCCACCCTGGCCGGCCTGATTCCACGCTTCTACCACCACAGCAGCGGCGAGATACTGCTCGATGGCGTGGAAATCGAAGACTTCAAGTTGCTCAACCTGCGTCGACACATCGCCCAGGTCAACCAGCATGTGACCTTGTTCAGCGACACCATCGCCAACAACATTGCCTACGGTGACCTGGCCGGCGCGCCGCGTGCCGACATCGAAGCGGCGGCCGAGGCGGCGTTTGCCAAGGATTTCGTCGATCAGTTGCCCAAGGGCTTCGATACCCAGATCGGCGAAAACGGCGTGTTGCTCTCCGGTGGCCAGCGCCAACGCCTGGCTATCGCCCGTGCGCTGTTGAAGAACTCGCCATTGCTGATCCTGGACGAAGCGACCTCGGCTCTGGATACCGAATCCGAGCGGCACATCCAGGCTGCGCTGGACCGCGTGATGCAGGGGCGCACCACGTTGGTGATCGCGCATCGCCTGTCGACCATCGAGAAGGCCGACCAGATCCTGGTCATGGATCAGGGCCGCCTGGTGGAGCGGGGCACCCATGCCGAGCTGCTGGCCGCCAACGGCTACTATGCCCGCCTGCACGCCATGGGCCTGGATGAGCCGGCCAAGGCCGACATCACCTGACCCTGCCCGCAAAGGGGGCCCAGCGCCCCTTCTGTTTCGGGGTATTCCTCAGCGCGAACTGGCCCTAAAGCCGCCAGCCACGCTGTGCTAATATCCCGTCCCTGTTCACTATTGTCATATGGGTTGCCCATGAAGTTGTCCATGCCGCGTTTCGATCAAGCCCCGGTACTGGTGGTCGGCGATGTCATGCTCGACCGCTACTGGCATGGCGGTACGTCGCGTATTTCGCCGGAAGCGCCAGTGCCGGTGGTCAAGGTCGATCAGATCGAGGATCGCCCAGGCGGTGCGGCCAACGTGGCCTTGAACATCGCCGCACTCGGCGCGCCGGCTTCCCTGGTGGGCGTCACCGGGCAGGACGAAGCTGCCGACAGCCTTTCCAACAGCCTGCAGGCGGCAGGCGTGCGTTCTGTGTTCCAGCGCATTGCGCACCAGCCGACCATCGTCAAGCTGCGGGTCATGAGCCGGCACCAGCAACTGCTGCGCATCGATTTCGAAGAATCCTTCGCCACCGACCCGGTATCGCTCAGCGCAGAAGTCGACGGTTTGCTCGAAGGCGTCAAGGTTCTGGTGCTGTCGGACTACGGCAAAGGCGCGCTGAAAAACCATCAGGCGTTGATCCAGGCTGCACGGGCCAAGGGCATCCCGGTGCTGGCCGACCCCAAGGGCAAGGATTTCTCCGTCTACCGCGGGGCCAGCCTGATCACCCCCAACCTCAGCGAGTTCGAGAACATCGTCGGCCGTTGTGCCGACGAGGCGGAGCTGGTTGCCAAGGGTTTGCAGCTGCTGCAGGAACTGGACATGGGCGCCTTGCTGGTGACCCGTGGCGAGCACGGCATGACCTTGCTGCGCGAGGGCCATCCGCCCCTGCACCTGCCAGCCCGTGCGCGTGAAGTGTTCGATGTGACCGGCGCAGGCGATACCGTGATCTCCACCCTTGCCGCCGCCATTGCCGCCGGTGAGGAACTGCCCCAGGCAGTGGCCCTGGCCAACCTGGCAGCGGGCATTGTCGTCGGCAAGCTCGGTACTGCGGCGATCAGCGCGCCGGAGCTGCGCCGCGCCATCCAGCGCGAAGAGGGCTCCGAGCGCGGGGTGCTGGGCCTTGAGCAATTGCTGGTGGCAATCGACGATGCCAGGGCGCACAACGAGCGCATCGTGTTCACCAACGGCTGCTTCGACATCTTGCATGCGGGCCATGTGACCTACCTGGAGCAGGCACGCGCGCAAGGCGATCGTCTGATCGTCGCGGTCAATGACGATGCATCGGTCAGCCGCCTGAAGGGCCCGGGCCGGCCGATCAACAGCGTCGACCGCCGCATGGCCGTGTTGGCAGGCCTGGGCGCGGTGGACTGGGTGATCAGTTTCTCCGAGGGCACCCCGGAAAACCTGCTGAGCCAGGTCAAGCCGGATGTGCTGGTCAAAGGCGGCGACTACGGCATCGACCAAGTGGTTGGCGCCGACATCGTCAACGCCTATGGCGGCACCGTGAAAGTGCTGGGGCTGGTGGAAAACAGCTCTACCACCGCCATCGTCGAGAAGATCCGCAAGCACTGACAGGGCAGGGCTGCGTGGTGGTCCTCGGTCGTCAGCCGGCCCTGCTAGCGGCGCGCTGCAGGCCGGCTTCGGTCAGGGCTTGTGCAGTGAGGTACGCGCCCGCTTGAGCAGCGCTCGGGCCTTGGCACCGAACCGTTGCAGGTGAGAGGCGCGGGCTGGCTTGGGCTCCACCAGGCCTTGCTGGCGCACCCAGTCCTTCCAGCGTATGCGTTCCTCGTTGACCACCCAGCCCTCCTGCCGCGCGAAGCTTTCGGCCAGGTACAACCCGCGTGTGCTGGCTGGCACCAGTTCGTCTTTCTTCAAGGTATACAGCTCGGCCAGGGGCTGGCCGTCCTGTAGCGGCATCAGGTACAGGTCCGGGCGCTTGCGGTTCAGCCGCGCCACCAACTGGTCACCCTCCAGGCGTTCGTCCACATGGAACAGGCTGAGTTTCTTGATCTCCCTGGGCACTTGCAGGCGCATGTCGTAGATCAGTTGCAGGGAAGCGGTCGGCAGGTGCACGTAGGCCCGGGGCCGTTCCAGCAGGACCAGGTTACCGCAGTAGACCGGGCGGGCGGCACCGGACTGCGGGGCCAGTTGAAAATGCGGCGTCTCACGGTAGTGCAAGGCTGCTGCATAGGGCACCGGTAGCCAGGTGTCGTTGAAACGGCCGCCCAGCCAACCCTCGGTGGTTTCCAGCAGGCATTCCTCGGCCACTTCCTGCACGGCGGTGTGCAACGGCAGGTTCAGCTCCTGGGCGGGCACGTAGCCTGAGATCAGTTTCAGCACCACGTCGCCACGGTCTTGCCGCCGTTGACGGACCAGCACCCAGTAGTAACGGTTCTGCCAGCTCAGCGTCAGGCGCACCGACACACCCAGGTTGGCAAGCTCAACCGCGAACCGCTGCGGATCTGCCACCGCCACCGGTTTGCGACGTTGCTGGGTCTGGGCGAAATTGAGGGGCATGCCGGTGCCCTGGTAGAGAAGGCTTTCGGCCGTGGCCTCGACATGCAGCGGCAGCGTCTTGAAGTTGCTCGGGTTCTTGCGTATCAGCGTTCGCGCCACGTTGCTCCTCCTTGCGACGGCTCACCTGGCGCGTGGCCAGGCAGACTCAATGCTGGCCCAGGATTCGGGCGACGGTGGCCACGTTATGGGCCAGGTGCAACGGGTTGATGGTGCCCACGATAGCACTGCTGACGCCTGGGTGGGCGAACAGCAGCTCGAAGCTGGCACGGACCGGGTCGACGCCGGGTGCCAGGCAGGCATGGCCGCTGGCCAGGGCCTTTTTAACCAAGATGGCCTTGCCGTGCTGCGCAGCGTAGTCGAGTACCGGTCGCTCCGCCTGTTCGTTCAGGTTGAAGGTCACCATGGCGCAGTCGCCTTGCTCCAACGCCTTCAAGCCTCCGGCCGCAGTCTTGCCTGAAAAGCCGAAACCCAGGAGCTTGCCTTCACGCTTGAGCGCGGCCAAGGTCTCATACACTTCCTGCTGCTCGAGGATGGCCAGGTCATTACCGTCGGAGTGCACCAGCACCAGGTCGATACGGTCGGTTTCCAGCCGGCGCAGGCTGCGTTCTACCGAGCGGCGGGTGTGGGCTGCGCTGAAATCGAAGCGCGATTGACCGCCGTCGTATTCCTCGCCCACCTTGCTCACCAGCACCCAGGCATCGCGCTGACCCCGCAGCAGCGGGCCAAGGCGCTCTTCACTACGGCCATAGGCGGGGGCGGTGTCGAGCAGGTTGATGCCCAGGTCGCGGGCCTGGCCGAGCAGCAGCCTGGCTTCATCGTCGCCGGGGATGGTGAAGCCTGAAGGGTATTTGACGCCCTGGTCCCGGCCAAGCTTGACCGTGCCCAGCCCCAGGGGCGAAACCTGCAAGCCCGTGCTGCCCAGGGGGCGATGCAGACCGTGGAGGGTTGGCAGGCTCATGGCAGCAGGGTCTCCCACGCAGGCTGGCCCAGCGGCGGGCGCGGCAAGTCGGTCAGGTCGGCCTGGGCCTGGGGCTGCACGGCGTCGCGTTGCAACTGGCGGATAACCCGATCGCTGAAATCAGGTGCCAGGGCCAGCTTGGTAGGCCAGCCCACCAGCAGCCGTTGCTGCTCGGCAAGAAACGCATTGTCCGGGCGCACCAGGCCGGACTGGGCAGGCTCGGCACGGTCCACCCGCAAGGTGGCCCAGTGCAGCTGGCTTTGATCCACCCAGGGCAGCAGGCTGGCCACTTCTTTCTGTGCCGCGGCGATCTGCTCGGCCGGCTCACGGGCCACCCCATCGGCTTCGGCCAGCTCGCCGCCCAGGTACCACACCCACTGTCCGTCGGCGGCCGGGTGGGTGGTCACCGTCATGCGCGGCTTGGGGCCTGCGCCCAGGCAATGGGCATAGAGTGGCTTGAGGTTGGCCCCCTTGACCATCACCATGTGCAGGGGGCGGGTTTGCATGGCGGGCTGCTCGAGGCCCAGTGCCTGCAACAGGTCCGCGATGCCGGCGCCGGCGCTGAGCACGATGCGCTGGGCGCGGATGTCACGCCCATCCACACGTAGGCCCACCAGCTCGCCATCGTCGCGCAGCGGCTCGATGCGCTCGCCTGCCAAGAGGCTGTCACCGGCCAGTTCGGCCAGGTTGGCCAATAGGCTGGGCACGTCGATCACCAGCTCGGCCAAGCGATAGACCTTGCCCTTGAAGGCGCGGTCTTGCAGCGCCGCAGGCAATTGGTCGCCTTTGACCTGATCCACCCGGCCACGCACCGCCTTGCTGGCGAAGAAGCTGGTGAGGTTGCCGGCCAGGGTGCCTGGAGACCACAGGTAATGCGCATCGGACAGCAAGCGCGTGTGGCGCAGGTCCAGTTCGCCGTTGCCCGCCAAGGCTTCGCGCCAGCGGCGCGGCATGTCGGCAATCGCTTCCGAGGCGCCGGTCAAGGCCCCATGCAGCGCGTACTTGGTCCCGCCATGGATGATGCCCTGGGACTTGAGCGTCTGTGCGCCGCCTACCGTGGCGCGCTCCACCAGCACTGTCGAATAACCCAAGCGGCGCAAGCGGGCATTGAGCCAGAGGCCTGCGACCCCGGCGCCGACGATCAGCACGTCAGTGGAAATGGCAGATGGCATGGCGATACCTCGAAAACTGGGACAGCTGGCAAGTATACAGGCTCAGGATCGGATGCACGGGGTGGCGTGCGTCACGCATCCAGAGGCTGCTGCCAAGGCCCGGCTCAATGCCCCGTGGTCTTGGAGAACAACTGGATCACCACCACGCCGCCGACGATCATCGCCATGCCGAGTATCGCCGGGATGTCCAGCTTCTGCCCATAGATCACCAGTGCTGCCACGCTGATCAGGACGATACCGAGCCCAGACCAGATCGCGTAGGCGATGCCCACCGGAATGCTGCGCACCACCAGCGTCAGCATCCAGAACGCGATGCCGTAACCCACCACCATCAGCAGCAAAGGCAATGGCGTGCTAAGGCCTTTGACGGCCTTCATGGAAGCGGTGGCGACGACTTCGGCGCAGATGGCAATCGCAAGGTAGGTGTAGGCATTCATGACGGTTCTCCATTCGATGGGCGCATTCTAGGCCGTACTCGGATGCGGTAAAGTCATTACCTATCTGGCAAGGAGATAGGTGGATGGCCGAGCAATGGAGTCTGGATCAGCTGCGCACGTTCCTGCGGGTGGCTGAGCTGCGTTCGTTTTCGGCGGTTGCACGCGAACAGCACAAGGCTCAGTCAGCGATCAGCAGCGCCATCGCCCTGCTCGAAGCGGACCTTGGGGTCACCTTGTTCGAACGCAGCAGTGGGCGCCAACCGAAGCTCACCGCAAACGGCGAAGCGCTGCTTGCCGATGCCCGTGAGCTGCTGCGCCAATGCGAGCGCCTGGACGGGCGGGCCCTGGCACTGATGCGTGGCCAGGAAGCACTGCTGCGGGTGGCGCAGGATGAGGCGATGCCGTATCAGCCTGTCATCGACAGCCTGGATGAGCTGGCAACCTGTTACCCCTTTCTGCAAGTGCAACTGGCCAGCGGCGCTCAGGGCGATGTCGCGCGCAAGCTGGTGGAGCGGCGCGCCGACTTGGGGTTGTTCTTTCACCACGAGCGCATACCGGCGTCGCTTGAACGGCGGGCCTTGGGTAGCGTGGAAATGGTCACAGTCTGCGCCGTCGGCCATCCTTTGGCGCAGGCCGGCCGGGTGGACCGACAGCAACTGGCACGCCATCGACAGCTGCTGATTACGCCCCAGCAGAGCGGTTACCCGGGGGGTGAGGCGATCAGCCCGCAGGTATGGCGGGCCGACAGCTTCTATGCCATGGCCGAACTGCTGATGCGTGGGCTGGGCTGGGCCTGGCTGCCGCGCCATGTGGTGCAGTACCCCACCTACCAGGCGCACATGGTAGAGCTGGCCAGCGACTGGCGGCCACCGGCGCTGGTGGTGGAGCTTGCCTGGCGTCGGGACGAACCGCTGGGGCCTGCTGCGCAGTGGCTGGCCGAGCGCTTTGCGGTGCATTTGCGTGCGATCGGGTAAACTGCGTCGCCATGAACAGAACCCTCTACACTTTGCTGTTTCACCTGGGCCTGCCCTTGCTGGCGCTGCGCCTGTACTTGCGCGCGCGCAAGGCCCCTGCCTACGGCCGCCGCCTCGGTGAGCGGTTCGCCTTCAGGCTACCGGCCATGCGCAAAGGCGGCATCTGGGTGCATGCCGTCTCGGTGGGCGAAAGCATTGCAGCCGCGCCCATGGTGCGCGCCCTGCTCAAGGCCTACCCTGAGCTGCCGATTACACTGACGTGCATGACGCCCACCGGGTCGGAGCGTATTCGCGCCCTGTTCGGCGATGAACCCCGGGTCCAGCATTGCTACTTGCCATATGACCTGCCGTGGGCGGCAGGGCGCTTTCTCGACCATGTGCAGCCAAGGCTGGGCGTGATCATGGAAACCGAACTCTGGCCCAATCACATCCATCAGTGCGCCAGGCGTGGCATTCCCGTGGCGCTGGCCAACGCGCGCTTGTCAGAACGCTCGGCCCGTGGCTACGGGCGGTTTGCCAGGCTGACCCGGCCCATGCTGGCCGAAATGAGCCTGATTGCTGCGCAGACCGAAGTCGAGGCCCAGCGCTTTCTTGCACTCGGAGCGCGTACTGGCTGCGTGCAGGTGACCGGCTCGATCAAGTTCGACCTGAAGATCGATGAGCACCTGGTGCCGCGGGCCCAGGCCTTGCGCCAGCAATGGGCCGCCGCTTCGCGCCCGGTGTGGATCGCCGCCAGCACCCACGATGGCGAAGATGCCCTGGTCCTGCAGGCGCACCGGCAGTTGTTGCAGGTGCATGGGGATGCGCTGTTGATCCTGGTGCCCCGGCATCCGGAGCGCTTTGAGGCGGTCCATGCCTTATGCAGCCAGCAGTTTGCCACGGTGCGTCGCTCCACCGGGCTGCCGGTGCTTGCACAAACCCAAGTGCTGCTGGGCGACACCATGGGTGAGTTGCTGTTCTTGTATGCCCTTGCCGACATGGCGTTCGTCGGCGGCAGCCTGGTGCCGACTGGCGGGCACAACCCGTTGGAACCGGCAGCCCTGGCGCTACCGGTGCTGATGGGGCCGCACGTGTTCAATTTTCTCGAGATCAGTGCCATGTTGCGCGAGGCGGGCGGGTTGCAGCAGGTCGATGACGCCCAGGGGCTGGCCGGTGCCGTGCAGCGGCTGGTCGAATTACCGCAAGATGCCCGGCGCATGGGTGAGGCGGGCAGGGCGGTGATGAGGGCCAATCAGGGGGCGTTGCAGCGCTTGCTCGAGGGGTTGGAAAAGTTGATGCCCTGAGCTCACCACGGGGGCGATGGCTGCGGTTGCCGTGATCAGGGGGGCCGCTTTTGCGGCCCATCTTGCAGTTCGGACAGCCCGCCCTCAGGGCCTGCGCTCGAAATTCTTCGCCGCCGCTGCCGCCAGGTCCGGAGGCAGGAAATCCTTGTCCGGGTTGTAGTCGGGTTTCAGGTAGCGCTTGAGGTCCTGCAGGTCTTGCGGGCTCAGCGTACCGGCTGCCTGTTTCAGGCTCAGGTTGTCGAGGATGTAGGCGTACCGGCTGTTGTTGTAGTCGCGCACCGAGGTGTACAGCTGGCGCTGGGCGTCGAGCACATCGACGATGTTGCGGGTGCCCACCTGATAGCCGATTTCGGTAGCCTCAAGTGCGCTCTGGTTGGAAATGATCGACTGCTTGCGCGCCTGCACCTGTTCGACGTCGGTGTTCACCGCGCGGTGCAGGTTGCGGGTATTCTCCACCACCTGGCGGCGCAGGCTTTCGCGCTGCTGCTCGCTCTGGCTCAGGCGTTGGTAGGCTTCGCGTACCTGTGAACTGGTCAGCCCGCCGCTGTAGATTGGGATGTTCAACTGCAAGCCAACGGTGGTCTGCTCCACGTCGCCGCCATAGCGAACACCCAGCGGTGAAGGGTTGCTAAAGCCCAGGTTGTCGTTGTCACCCTTCTGGTATTTGGCCACGGCATCCACGGTCGGGGCGTGACCGGCCTTGCGCTGACGCAGCGTTTCTTGCGCCGCGGACACTGCGTAGTTGGTCGCCAGCAGGTTGAGGTTCTGCCGGCCTGCAGTTTCGACCCAGGCCTTGGCGTCGTTGGGCACGGGCACCTGCACCGGCAGGCTGTGCACCACGCCTTGGATAGCGGTGTATTCCCGGTTGGTCAGGGTGACCAACGCCTCGAAGGCGTCCTGCACCTGACGGTCGGCGATGATGCGGTTGGCGCGGGCCGTGTCGTAACTGGCCTGGGACTGCAGCACGTCGGTCTTGTCCGAAAGCCCCACGTCGAAACGCTCGTTGGACTGGTCGAGCTGACGCTTGAGGGCCGCTTCCTCGGCCTTGCTGGCCGCCAGGTTGTCCTGGGCGCGCAGCACCGCGAAGTAGCTTTGCGCCGTCTGCAGGATCAGGTTCTGCTCGGTAGCAGACAGCTCCAGCGCGGCCTGTTCGTTGAACGCTTCGGCAGCCTGCAACTGGAACCAGCGGTCGGCGCGGAAGATGGGCTGGGCCAGGGTCGCGCTCCAGGCATTGCCGCTGCGGTTGGATGTGATCGAAGGTTCGTCGAGCTTGGTGCGGGTGCTTTGCATTTCGGCACCGGCCGACAGGTTGGGCAGCAAGCCGGCACGGGCCTGGGGCACGATTTCGCGACGCGCGCCGTAGTCGGCGCGAGCGGCGGCCAGATCGGCGTTGTTCTGTACCGCTTCCTGGTAAACGCTCACCAGATCGGTCTTCACCGTAGCCGGCACGTCCGCTGCCCAGGCCATCGTCTGGGACGCACAAGACACGGCCAGGGCCAGTGAGAGTTTGCGCAGCATAGGGGCAATCCTTGTACGAAATGTAATTACTGAACTGTTGAGTTTCGTGTGATGACGCAGTGTAGTGCCACGCGCACCGGGCAACAATCACCCCGGATGCCGTTGATCATTCCCGGGATTGCTCGCTTGGCTTTGCCGGCAACTCCAGTCTAGACTGCGCATGTTCTTGTCGGGGTGCCTTGAAGCAAAGGCTGAGATCGCATAGGTGCGGATCCCGTTGAACCTGATCAGGTTAGCGCCTGCGTAGGGAACAAGATTGCTCGCCTTCCCGGGGAGCCTCTTGTGCCAGGTCCGGGAAAGCATCGGCTGCTTGCAGCCCATGACACCCCGTCTTTGGCACCGCACCCGTCTAGGAGTGCGTCCGCGTCCTTCAGGTTCACCCCGACATTCCACTGCTAGGAAGCCGTCTGGAGAGCCTGTGATGACCCAACAAGAAAAAGCGATGAACCTCAGCGAATCGGCGCAAGTCGATCGGCAGTCCGTGCAGCCGTTTCCGCGCTCGCGCAAGGTTTATGTCCAGGGCTCGCGCCCGGATATTCGCGTACCGATGCGCGCGATCAGCCTGGCCGACACGCCCACCGATTTTGGGGGTGAGAGCAATGCGCCCGTGCTGGTCTACGACACTTCCGGCCCTTACACCGACCCAGAGGTGTTGATCGACGTGCGCAAGGGCCTGGCCGACGTGCGTTCGGCCTGGATCGACGCACGGGGTGACACCGAGCGCCTGAGCGGGCTGAGCTCCCACTTCGGCCAGCAGCGGCTGAACGACGCCGAACTGGCCAAGCTGCGCTTCGCCCATGTCCGCAACCCGCGTCGTGCCAAGCCAGGCGCCAATGTGTCGCAGATGCATTACGCCCGCCAGGGCATCATCACCGCCGAGATGGAATACGTGGCCATCCGCGAGAACATGAAGCTGCAGGAGGCCCGGGCGGCAGGCCTGCTCGATACGCAGCATGCCGGTCACAGCTTCGGCGCCAGCATTCCCAAGGAAATCACCCCCGAGTTCGTACGTGAGGAAGTGGCCCGTGGCCGCGCCATCATCCCGGCCAACATCAACCATACCGAGCTGGAGCCGATGATCATCGGCCGCAACTTCCTGGTGAAAATCAACGGCAACATCGGCAACAGTGCGTTGGGTTCTTCCATCGAAGAAGAAGTGGCCAAGCTCACCTGGGGCATTCGCTGGGGCTCGGACACCGTCATGGACTTGTCCACCGGCAAGCACATCCATGAAACCCGCGAATGGATCATTCGCAACTCACCCGTGCCCATCGGCACCGTTCCCATCTACCAGGCATTGGAAAAGGTTGGCGGTGTGGCCGAGGACCTGACCTGGGAGCTGTTTCGCGACACGCTGATCGAACAGGCCGAGCAGGGCGTGGACTACTTCACCATCCATGCCGGGGTGCTGCTGCGCTATGTCCCGCTGACCGCCAAGCGCGTCACCGGCATCGTCAGCCGGGGTGGCTCGATCATGGCCAAGTGGTGCTTGGCGCATCACCAGGAGAACTTCCTGTACACCCACTTCGAAGAAATCTGCGAAATCATGAAGGCCTACGACGTCAGCTTCTCGCTGGGCGATGGCCTGCGCCCAGGCTCGATCGCCGACGCCAACGATGCGGCGCAGTTCGGCGAGCTGGAAACCCTGGGCGAACTGACCAAGATCGCCTGGAAGCACGATGTGCAATGCATGATCGAAGGCCCTGGCCATGTGCCGATGCAGTTGATCAAGGAGAACATGGACAAGCAGCTAGAGTGCTGTGACGAAGCGCCGTTCTACACCCTCGGCCCGCTGACCACCGACATCGCCCCTGGCTACGACCACATCACCTCCGGCATCGGGGCGGCCATGATCGGCTGGTTTGGCTGCGCCATGCTCTGCTATGTGACGCCCAAGGAACACCTGGGACTGCCTGACAAGGACGACGTCAAGACCGGCATCATCACCTACAAGATTGCAGCCCATGCAGCCGACCTGGCCAAAGGTCACCCAGGGGCCCAGATTCGCGATAACGCGTTGTCGAAGGCGCGCTTCGAGTTTCGCTGGGAAGATCAGTTCAACCTGGGGTTGGACCCTGACACGGCGCGTGCCTTCCACGACGAAACCCTGCCCAAGGAGTCGGCCAAGGTGGCGCATTTCTGCTCCATGTGCGGGCCGAAGTTCTGCTCCATGAAGATCACCCAGGAAGTGCGTGAATACGCTGCTCGGATCGAAACCGTGGACGTCTCGGTGGAGCAGGGCATGCGCGAGCAGGCCGAGCGCTTCCGCCAGGCCGGCAGCCAGCTGTACCACAAGGTCTGAGGCGCAGCCTTTGGGCCAAGGTGGGTACACCCTACGCCGCGAAGCAGGTAAGTGCTGCAACGCGGTTAGCCGCCTGCCTTGCGCCCACCCCTACAATCACATTGCCGAGTGCGAGCAAGCATGACCACGTCCAGTCTATTCTCCCCCGATCATCCCATCCCCAACGGCCAACGCGTGTTCGGCGGCCGCGACCTGTTTTCACTATGGTTTTCCCTAGGCATCGGCCTGATGGTGCTGCAAGTCGGTGCCATGCTGGCGCCGGGCCTTGGCCTGTCCGGGGCTATCCTGGCCATCGCCTTGGGCACCGGGGTCGGTGTGTTGTTGTTGGGTGCTGCCGGTGTGATCGGCAGTGACACCGGTTTGTCCGCCATGGGTACGCTCAAGCTCAGCCTGGGGGCGCAAGGTGCGCGCTTGCCAGCGCTGCTCAACGTATTGCAGCTGATAGGCTGGGGCGGCTTCGAGATCATCGTCATGCGCGATGCCGCAAGCCTGCTGGGTGCACGAGCCTTCGGTGAGGCCAGCGTGTGGAACAGCCCGGTACTGTGGACGCTGTGTTTCGGCGCGCTGGCCACCGTGCTTGCGGTCAGCGGGCCGTTGGCCTTCGTGCGCAAGATCCTGCGGGCCTGGGGTATCTGGCTGCTGCTGGGCGCCTGTGCCTGGCTGACCTGGAATCTGTTCGCCAAGGCTGACCTGGCGACGCTGTGGCAACGCGGCGGGGATGGGTCGATGTCGCTGGCCGTGGGCTTTGACATCGTCATCGCCATGCCCCTGTCGTGGTTGCCGCTGATTGCCGACTATTCGCGGTTTGCCCGTGACGGCAGGCAGGTGTTCGGTAGTACGGTGGTGGGGTACTTCATCGGCAACACCTGGCTGATGAGCCTGGGGGTGGCCTACACCCTGGCCTTCGCGGCGCAGGGCGAAGTCAATGCCCTGCTACTGGCGCTCGCCGGGGCTGGCATGGGTATTCCGTTGTTGCTGATTCTGCTCGACGAATCGGAAAAAGCCTTCGCCGATATTCATTCGGCAGCGGTCTCCGCCGGGGTGCTGGCACGCGTGAAGGTAGAACACCTGGCCCTGGCCATCGGTGTGTTGTGCACGCTGATCGCCCTGTTGGCACCGCTTGCGCAGTACGAGAACTTCCTGCTGCTGATCGGCTCGGTGTTCGCCCCGCTGTTCGGCGTGGTGCTGATGGACCATTACTGGGTTCGCCGTCGCAGCGTTCCAGCCCATGTAGGGGCGCTGCACTGGCCGGCATTGCTGGCATGGGCGGCTGGGGTGGCGGCGTATCACATCATCGCCGCCCAGGCGCCGGACCTGGGCGCGACCCTGCCGGCGTTGGTGCTGGCAGGGGTGTTGTATGGCGTGTTGAACCTCAGCCGCGGCCGGGGAACAGTTCGGGCTTGATCACGCCATTGAGGCGTGGGTAAGGGATTTTCAGCTCCACATGGCCCATGGAATACGGCGCGATGGCGTACACCTCGTACTTCACCACCACCGCGCCGTAGGTCAGGGCGATATGGGGCGAGCGTTTGAATGGCCAGGTCTTGATGAACTCGGCATCCTTGTCCATGCCGACACTGATCAGCCAGGCGCGGTGCGATTCCTCCACCGTCTTCCAGAACGTTTCTTCCTGGCCCGGGACCAGCATGTCCTGCAGGGTCAGGACCTTGTCCAGCTTGCGTGAATAGTTGATGAAGGCACGTCCTGGCATGCCATGGGCGCCACCGGTATCCAGGTAGCTGGACAGCTCGATGATCACCAGCCCGTCATGCTGTTCGCGTACCTTGGCCTGCAAGTAGCTGCTGTTGCGCTTCTCGGCGCTGGCCAGGTAGTGCTGTTCGTAGGCTTGCAACGTGGTCGGTGCTGCCCCGTGCTGGTTGTCCTCGGTCAGCTGTAGCAGGCGCTTTTCGACAATACCGTCGAGCTTGGGCAACGCCGGGAAATGCACGGTGTCAATATTCACCAACGGGCAATCACGCTCGCTGCAGCCTGGCTTGACGTGCTCCCAGGCTTCGCGCTTGACCTCGAGCGGTGCTCGGTAGTTGGGGGCGAACAGGCTCTGGCATGCGCCCAGCGCCAAGGCCAGCACAGCGATGGATGTCAGTTTGACGAGTGTCATGATGATCCTTGCAAGAACAGGGAAAAGTCGGCCTTTGACCGTCGGCATGGCCTTCAGTTCGCCACTAAGCTAACAGAGACCGGGCCCGCTGTGCCATGTACGCCAACGGTTGTCGCCGGGGGGTGAAACGTGCCAGCGTGCAGAGTAGGATGGCGCGATGCAGCAGCGATGCAACGAGGATTTTCATGTCGGATACGTTGAATTCAGTGCCCCAGGCGGTCGAGATCGTCAAGCGGGACAAGTGCTTCCAGGGCTTTTACAGGCTCGACAAGCTGCACCTTCGCCATGAGCTGTTCGCCGGTGGAATGGGCCGGGAAATCAGCCGTGAGCTGTTCGTGCGCCATGACGCGGTGTGCGTTTTGCCGTACGACCCGCAGCGCGATGAAGTGGTCCTGATCGAGCAGTTTCGTGTGGGCGCCCTGGACAAGGTCGCCAACCCCTGGTTGATCGAGATGGTCGCCGGGCTGATCGACAAGGACGAGCAGCCAGAAGAAGTGGCCCACCGTGAGGCCGAGGAAGAGGCCGGCCTGACGTTCAGCGCGCTGTGGCCGATGACGCGCTACTTCCCTTCGCCAGGCGGCAGTGACGAATACGTCCACCTGTTCCTTGGCCGCTGCAGCGCCGAGGGTGCTGGTGGCCTGCACGGGCTGGAGTCTGAAGGCGAGGATATCCGGGTTCGCGTGTGGTCGTTCGAGGATGCCTTGCAGGCGGTACGCGACGGGCGCATCTGCAATGCCGCGACCATCATCGGCTTGCAATGGCTCGCCCTGAACCGTGACGAAGTTCGAGGTATGTGGAAGTGAACCTGCTGCGCGAGCGCTACCGGGTCGACCTGGCCGGATTGCAGGCCGCCTGTGAGGCCAACTATGCCCGGCTGATGCGCCTGCTCCCGGACATGCGCACCACCCAGAGCTCGCGTAGCATCGGCATGACCCAGGGCGACCAGATGCTGGGCGTGCTAGTGCTCGACGTGGTCCTGGCCTGCCCCTACACCACCACGCTGCGCATACGCCAGGAGCACAGCCTGCCCTGGCTGCCGGTCCCGGTCATGGAGGTGCAGGTTTACCATGACGCCCGCATGGCCGAAGTGGTGAGCGCCGAGCACGCCAGGCGTCTGCGCAGCATCTATCCTTACCCCAACGCCGCCATGCACCAGCCGGACGAAAAAGCCCAGCTGAACCTGTTCCTGGGTGAATGGCTTTCTCACTGCCTGGCCTGCGGCCACGAACTGGTAAGCGCTCGCTGAAAAGGAGACGGCCTTGCCGCACTCGAACCCTGCCGGCACCGTTAACGTGGTGCACCTGACCGACGCCCATCTGTTCGCCAGCCCCGAGGGCAGCATGCTAGGCCTCAATACCCGCGACAGCCTGCGCCATGTGGTGCGGCAGGCATTGCGCGAGCAGAGCGACACGCACCTGTTGTTGTGCACGGGGGACTTATCCCAGGACGCCAGCGTTGCTTCCTACACGGCCTTTGAGCAATTGACCGCAGGCTTTGCTGCGCCGGCGCGCTGGCTACCGGGCAACCATGACGAAGCGCAGGTGATGGCGCAGGTGGCGCCTGAGTTGGTGCAGCCGGTTACCGACATCGGGGCCTGGCGCATCGTCATGCTCGACACGGCAGTGCCAGGAGCGGCCCATGGTTGGCTGCAGGATACCCAGCTCAGCCTGCTGGAAACTGCATTGCGCACGTCAGGGGAGCGCCACTGCCTGGTGTGCCTGCACCATCAACCGGTCGACATCGGCTGTGCATGGATCGCCCCCATCGGCCTGCGCAACGCCGATGCGCTGTTCGCCGTGATCGATCGTCACCCCCAGGTGCGTGCGCTGTTGTGGGGGCACGTGCATCAGGAATGGGATCAATGGCGCGGCGACCTGCGGCTGCTGGCCACGCCTTCGACCTGCATCCAGTTCGCCCCAGGCAGTGAAGATTTCGAGGTAAGCCAGCAGCATCCTGGCTATCGCTGGATCCGCTTGCAGACTGATGGGACGGTGGACACGGGGGTGGAGCGGGCGCTGGATTTCGAGGTCAGGCTCGATTTCGATAGCCCGGGGTATTGAACTGCGCGGGCTGTCCTGCACCCGCTCTCCAAAGAACCCAGTTCCGTGTGGGAACGGCCTCGCCGGGGCGCCGGACCGGCCGCTCCCATCCTAACCGTGTCACCATAGCTGCCAATAGTGTCAGTGACTCTCCACCTGCCCATAGCGGAATGTGTTTCAGAAAAACCAGCGCGGCGCCAAAACCTTGCGAACGCGATACACTGCGCGTCCCTGCGCCTGCCTACAGGCGCAACGCTACAGCTTCCGGGGGCAGCATGTCGGGTTCCATCCTCTATATACACGGCTTCAACAGCTCGCCGTTGTCAGCCAAGGCCAGGCAGCTTCAGGCCGTCATGCAGCACCTCGGGCTGATCGACCGGCTGCGCCTGCCAGCGCTGCATCATCATCCCCGCCAGGCCATCGAGCAGCTTGAAGGTTGCATTGCCGAACTGGGCGCGCCGTTGCTGGTGGGCAGTTCACTGGGCGGCTACTATGCCACCTTCCTGGCCGAGCGCCATGGCCTCAAGGCCTTGCTGGTCAACCCCGCCGTAGGGCCGCACCGCCTGTTCGACGGCTATTTGGGTACCCAGCACAACCATCACACAGGCCAGGCGTGGGAGTTGACCCTCGACCACGTCCAGGCGCTGGCCGAGCTGGAGGTCCCGCCCCCTACGGACCCAAGCCGCTACCAGGTATGGTTGCAGACCGGCGACGAAACCCTGGACTATCGCCACGCCGAGCGGTACTACCGCCACTGCGCGCTGCGTATCCAGGCCGGTGGCGACCACAGCTTCCAAGGCTTCGCCGAGCGCCTGCCGGCCCTACTGGCCTTCGCCGGTGTTGCCCCGACGCAGTACGCTGCACTCGATTTTTCTGTATTTTGATTTTTTTGCATTCACCAGACTGACGACGAGACCCCATGGCCAATCCCAGCGCTAGCGCCTATAACGCAGACGCCATCGAAGTCCTCTCGGGCCTTGACCCGGTTCGCAAGCGGCCGGGCATGTACACCGACACCAGCCGCCCCAACCACCTGGCCCAGGAAGTCATCGACAACAGTGTCGACGAAGCCCTCGCCGGCCACGCCCGTTCGGTGCAGGTCATCCTGCACGCCGACCATTCGCTGGAAGTCAGCGACGATGGTCGCGGCATGCCAGTGGACATCCACCCTGAAGAAGGCGTGTCGGGCGTCGAACTGATCCTCACCAAGCTGCATGCCGGCGGTAAGTTCTCTAACAAGAACTACCAATTCTCCGGCGGCCTCCATGGCGTCGGTATTTCGGTGGTCAACGCCTTGTCCACGCAGGTGCGCGTGCGGGTGAAGCGTGACGGCAACGAATACCAGATGACCTTTGCCGATGGCTTCAAGTCAAGCGAGCTGGAAGTGGTCGGCACGGTCGGCAAGCGCAACACTGGCACCAGCGTCTATTTCAGCCCCGACCCCAAGTACTTCGACTCCCCGCGGTTCTCCATCAGCCGGCTCAAGCACGTACTGAAGGCCAAGGCCGTGCTCTGCCCAGGCCTGCTGGTCAGTTTCGAGGACAAGGCCAGCGGCGAGAAGGTGGAGTGGCATTACGAAGACGGCCTGCGCTCCTACCTCGTGGATTCGGTCAGTGACTTCCAGCGCCTGCCCGACGAGCCGTTCTGCGGCAGCCTGGCCGGCAACAAGGAAGCGGTCGACTGGGCCCTGCTGTGGCTGCCCGAAGGGGGCGACAGCATTCAGGAAAGCTACGTCAACCTGATCCCCACGGCCCAGGGCGGCACCCATGTCAACGGCCTTCGCCAAGGCCTGCTGGACGCGATGCGTGAGTTCTGCGAATTCCGCAACCTGCTGCCCCGTGGCGTGAAGCTGGCCCCGGAAGACGTCTGGGAGCGCATCACCTTCGTGCTGTCGATGAAGATGCAGGACCCACAGTTCTCCGGGCAGACCAAGGAACGCCTTTCCTCGCGCGAAGCCGCCGCCTTCGTCTCAGGCGTGGTCAAGGATGCCTTCAGCCTGTGGCTCAACGCCCACCCGGAGCTGGGCATGCAGCTGGCCGAGTTGGCCATCAGCAACGCCGGTCGTCGCCTGAAGGCCAGCAAGAAGGTCGAGCGCAAGCGCATCACCCAGGGCCCCGCACTGCCGGGCAAGCTGGCCGATTGCGCGGGCCAGGACCCGATGCGCGCCGAGCTGTTCCTGGTCGAGGGCGACTCGGCCGGTGGTTCGGCCAAGCAGGCGCGTGACAAAGAGTTCCAGGCGATCCTGCCGCTGCGCGGCAAGATCCTCAACACCTGGGAAGTGGACGGCGGTGAAGTGCTCGCCAGTCAGGAAGTGCACAACATCGCTGTCGCCATTGGCGTGGACCCAGGCGCTACCGACCTGGCGCAGCTTCGTTACGGCAAGGTGTGCATCCTGGCCGACGCCGACTCCGACGGCCTGCACATCGCCACCCTGCTGTGCGCGCTGTTCGTGCAGCATTTCCGGGCACTGGTCGAAGCCGGTCATGTGTACGTGGCCATGCCGCCGCTGTACCGTATCGACCTGGGCAAGGAAATCTACTACGCCCTGGATGAAGCCGAACGAGACGGCATTCTCGACCGCCTGGTGGCAGAGAAAAAGCGCGGCAAGCCGCAGGTCACCCGCTTCAAGGGCCTGGGCGAGATGAACCCGCCCCAATTGCGCGAAACCACCATGGACCCCAACACTCGGCGCCTGGTCCAGCTCACCCTGGACGACGTGCAGACCACATGCGAGCTGATGGACAAGCTGCTGGCCAAGAAGCGTGCCGGGGACCGCAAGGCCTGGCTGGAAACCAAGGGCAACCTGGCAGAGGTCATGGTTTGATTCGTTGGCTCCTGGCGGCTTGCCTGCCGCTGGTGGCCTTGCCGACCCTGGCAGACACCTGGCCTGAACTTGAACTGATCGGCGAGCATCCCGTCGATGGCATGCGTGCCGGTAACCTGTCGGGCCTTGCGCAATGCCGGGGTAGCTTATGGGGTGTCTCGGACCGGGACGACGACCGCCTCTACCGTTTCGAACTCAAGGATGGTGCGTGGCAGGCGCAGGCAGTGGCGTTCGACCCACCACCGGTGCCGGAGAGCGGCTTGCCGTGGGGGCTGAAGATGCGGACCTGGCTGGCGTCGTGGCTGCGCGGTGGCGACCTTGATTTCGAGGGCATCACCTGTGACCAGGCCGGCAACCTGTACCTGGTCAGCGAGGCGCATGCCGCCGTGCTGCAACTGCCTGTTTCGGGCGCGCCGCACTGGCTGAAGATCGATTCGGCCATGGTGCGCCAGGCACGGGCCAGCGGCATGCTGCTGAACTACAATGCGTTGTTCGAAGGCGTGGCCGTCAACCCTGCCGGCGATCGCCTGTGGCTGGCCGGCGAGCGTGAGCGCCGTGGGCTGGTGGCCATCGAGCGCCAACAGTCGGTGTGGGCCTGCGGGCGACGCTGCGTCCTGTTCAGTGAAGCCGGTGTAGAGATGCAGCCGCCGCAGCTACCCGATGCGCGACCGGTTTCGCGGGACTTTGCCGACCTGGCCTGGTTCGACGGCAAACTGTTCACGCTCGAGCGCAATGCCTATCGCATCTGTCGCCGCGATGCCGACAGCGGTCAGATCGAGCGCTGCTGGTCGTTTGCGGCCGACGCGTTGACCGAGCCACGCCGCTATGACCAGCTGTTCGGTGTGGCCGAGGCGCTAGTGGTCGACGCCGAGGGGGCGTGGATCGGCCTGGACAACAATGAAGGCGCGCGTGCCGATGGCGAGCGCCGGCCGATCGTCTGGCGCTTTGCGGCCCCTGCCGGCGGCTGGAGTGCCAAGCCGTGAGCCAGGCACCGGGCAAACGGGCGGGCAGGGTGCTGATGATCCTGGCCTGGGCGGCGGCGCTGTTCCTGGCCACGCGCTTCTTCGGGCAATGGGAAGACCGCCAGCGCAACCCCAATGCCCAGGTCCAGTCCTCCCATGGACAAGGGTTCGTCGAGGTGCGCCTGCTGGGCAATGGCCAGGGCCACTTCGTCGCCGATGGCGCCATCAATGGCCAGGTGGTGCATTTCATGCTCGACACCGGTGCCACCGATGTTGCCATACCCGAATCCCTGGCCGACGGCCTTGCGCTCAAGCGTGGCAGCCCGGTAACCGTCAGCACCGCCAACGGTCGCACGCAAGGCTATCGCACCCGGCTGGACAGCCTGCAATTAGGCGATATCCACCTGCGCGACATTCGCGCGATCGTGGTGCCGGGCCTGGATGGCACCACCGTGCTGTTGGGCATGAGCGCCTTGAAACAACTTGAATTTACCCAGCGCGGCGGCACCATGCTGCTGCGCCAGAACCTGAAATGACGAGGCTCGCATGAGCGAACTACAAGACAGTCTGGACGGCGTCGAACGCCGCTCGTTGGCTGACTTCACCGAACAGGCCTACCTCAACTACTCCATGTACGTGATCATGGACCGGGCCTTGCCGCATATCGGCGACGGCCTCAAGCCTGTGCAGCGGCGCATTGTCTACGCCATGAGCGAGCTGGGCCTGGACGCCGATGCCAAGCACAAGAAGTCGGCGCGCACCGTGGGCGATGTGCTCGGCAAGTTTCACCCTCACGGGGACTCGGCCTGCTACGAGGCCATGGTGCTGATGGCGCAGCCCTTCAGCTACCGCTACACACTGGTGGACGGCCAGGGCAACTGGGGCGCGCCGGACGATCCCAAGTCGTTTGCCGCCATGCGTTATACCGAAGCACGGCTGTCGCGGTATGCCGAGGTGCTGCTCGACGAAGTCGGCCAAGGTACCGTGGATTGGGTGCCCAACTTCGACGGCACCTTGCAGGAACCGGCGGTGTTGCCCGCGCGCCTGCCCAACATTCTGCTCAACGGCACCACCGGCATCGCCGTGGGCATGGCCACCGACGTGCCGCCGCACAACCTGCGCGAGGTCGCCAGTGCCTGCGTGCGCTTGCTCGACGAGCCAAAGGCCTCCATCGAGCATTTGTGCGAGCACATCCAGGGGCCCGATTACCCGACCGAGGCAGAGATCGTCACGCCTCGGGCCGACATTCTCAAGATGTATGAAAGCGGGCGCGGTTCGATTCGCATGCGTGCAGTGTACCGGGTCGAGGATGGCGATATCGTCGTCACGGCGTTACCGCACCAGGTGTCCGGCGCCAAGGTATTGGAGCAGATCGCCGCACAGATGCAGGCCAAGAAGCTGCCGATGGTCGCTGACCTGCGCGATGAGTCCGATCACGAAAACCCCTGCCGCATCGTCATCATCCCGCGCTCCAATCGCGTGGATGCCGACGAGCTGATGCAGCACCTGTTCGCCACCACCGACCTTGAAAGCAGCTACCGGGTCAACGTCAACATCATCGGCCTGGACGGCCGCCCGCAACTGAAGAACCTGCGGGCGCTGCTGCTGGAATGGTTGGAGTTCCGTACCGGCACTGTCCGGCGGCGCTTGCAGCATCGCCTGGACAAGGTCGAAAAACGCCTGCACTTGCTGGACGGCTTGCTCACTGCCTTCCTCAATCTGGACGAAGTGATTCATATCATCCGTACCGAGGAAAATCCCAAGCAGGCGCTGATCGCCCGCTTCAACCTCACCGAGATCCAGGCCGATTACATCCTGGAAACCCGCCTGCGCCAGCTCGCCCGGCTGGAAGAGATGAAAATCCGTGGCGAGCAGGACGAGCTGCTCAAGGAGCAGGCCAAGCTGCAGGCACTGCTGGGCAGCGAGGCGAAGTTGCGCAAGTTGGTGCGCAGCGAATTGATCAAGGATGCTCAGACCTATGGCGATGACCGACGCTCGCCCATCGTGGCGCGGGCAGAAGCCAAGGCGCTCTCGGAAAACGAGCTGATGCCGACCGAGCCCGTCACGGTGGTGCTGTCGGAGAAAGGCTGGGTAAGGTGTGCCAAGGGGCATGACATCGATGCCACTGGCCTGTCTTATAAAGCCGGGGATGGGTTCAAGGCCGCGGCCGCAGGGCGCTCGAACCAATTTGCCGTGCTCATCGACTCCACCGGACGAAGTTATTCGGTGGCCGCCCACAGCCTGCCGTCAGCCCGTGGCCAGGGCGAGCCCCTGACCGGGCGCCTGGCGCCGCCACCGGGCGCCACTTTCGAGTGCGTGCTGCTGCCCGAAGACGATGCGCTCTACGTGGTGGCTTCCGATGCCGGCTACGGGTTCGTGGTCAAGGGTGAAGACCTGCAGGCCAAGAACAAGGCTGGCAAAGGGCTGCTCAGCCTGCCCAACGGCGCCAAGGTGATGACGCCGCGACCGGTGGCCAACCGGGAGCAGGACTGGTTGGCAGCGGTAACCACCGAAGGCCGTCTACTGGTGTTCAAGGTCAGTGATCTGCCGCAGTTGGGCAAGGGCAAGGGCAACAAGATCATCGGCGTGCCCGGTGACCGGGTCGCCAGCCGGGAAGAGTACGTCACCGACCTTGCCGTGGTGGCCGAAGGGGCCACGCTGGTGCTACAAGCCGGCAAGCGGACCCTATCACTCAAGGGCGATGACCTGGAGCACTACAAGGGCGAACGTGGTAGGCGCGGCAGCAAGTTGCCCCGTGGCTTCCAGCGGGTCGATGGGCTGCAGGTCGAATTGCCCGGCTGAGCATCCGACAGGCCCGCAATGGCGATTTCACCGCCGTTGCGGGCAGAAATGCTGGAGTCGGGCACTTATTTCGCGGATGATATGCCCCCTGCGGTGCCGGCGTAGCCGTGTGCCCGTTTGAATCCATACGTATCACTGCGGCGTGCCTGAAGGCAGCCGCCTGGATGGGATGATGAAATTTCTGCGCCTTCCCTTTGCGCTGTTGATGACGGGTCTATTGGGCCTTGGCGGGTGCACCATGCACCAGCCGGTTGCCTTGTACCAGCTCGACAGCGGTGATCCTGGCCAGCCGTCGCAACATGCGGGCATGGCCGTCGTACTCGGCCCGGTTTCGGTGGCCGACTATCTGCAACGTGAGACGTTCCTGCAACGCCAGGCCGACGGCAGCCTCAGTGCTGCGACCGACGGGCGCTGGGCAGGCAGCCTGTCCTCGGATATCGACCAGTTGCTGGTGCGGCAGCTGGCTTGGCGTCTGGACAGCCAGCGCGTGGTGCTGGCGCCGGCGACGGCAGGTTTCAGCCCGGACGTGCAAGTGCTGCTATCGATCACGCGACTGGACTCTGGCAAGAACCAACCTGCGGTTCTGGATGCACAATGGCGTGTGCTCGACCGCCGTGGTCAGGTGCGTGACAACCGCATCGTACATTTAGAGCAGAAGCATGAAGGCAGCGAGGCCTCGCAGGTCCAGGCGCAAGGGCAACTGCTGCAGAAGCTGGCCGAGCAACTAAGCACTGCGGTGAAGCCGTTGGCAAACCAGCCGGCCATTGCCGAAGCCGCACCCAAGAAGCCTGCAGCGCCTGTGCAGGTCAAGAAGCAGCCCGAGAAATCCAAAATCCCGATGGCCTCGCCGATTCGTACCGACATGGAAGTGTATCGGTTCTGATCGAAGACCAGCCACGAAAAAGCCCGCATCAA
>NZ_JBICKP010000090.1:0-36431 GCF_043104335.1 Pseudomonas sp. WSY_20 | reverse complement strand
CCTGTGCCGGGGCTTTTCGTGTGCGGTCTAATTAGGCCGTGCAGGCTTCGCTAAGCCTGCCGTTGAAAGTCAGTCGGCATCAAGATGCATCGGCGTCACAACGCGGCCATCTCTCTCGGGCTGCCCCAGGTGGGTATCGATGAAGTACACCCTGTCGTCCTCGAGCTTGGCCTTGTCCACCAGATAATCCTTGATGCTGCTAGCGCGCTCCTGCCCCAGGGTGCGTAACAGGGCTGTGCTTTCGGCCCAGGATTTGAGCACGGCGTTACGAAGGTTGGCGGTGCGCGCGTCACGGTCAAGCTGCTCCCATTCGGCAGGGGGCTGCTGCTTGAGGCGACTGCGGTAAATGCCTTCGAGCATCGCCGGCTTGTCGGCCTCGTCGACCACCATCAGGGACGCATTGGCCGGGACCTTGTCGCCGCGCCGCTGCAGGATCTTGTACCAGGTGGCCTGGTATTCCCGTTCCAGGCGCTGCTGGGCAAGGATGGGGCCGTCACTTGCCTGGGCGCTGGTGCCTTCGATTTCCAGGCGCAGTTCCGGCCGCTTTCTCAGGCCCTCGGCGAGCTTGTCCAGGGACGCCTGAGCGTCGCCTGCCAGCTCGCTGGACCCAGGGGCGAAAGCGACGGTGCCCAAGTCTTCGGCGCCGCCTCCGGCAACCAGGCCACCGATGAGCTTGAACGGTGCCTGCGCGGCGCGCAGCACAAGGTTGCGCAAGGTTTGCCACACGATCGGCATTACGCTGAACAGCGGGTTGTTCAGATCGCCCGCCACGGGCAACTCGATTGAAATCTTGCCGTGCGTATCTTTGAGCAGTGCCACCGCAAGGCGAATCGGCAGATCGACCGCGTCCGGGCTGTCTACCTTCTCCCCCAGCTGCAACTGCTCAACGACTACTTTGTTCTCGGCTTTGAGTTGGCCCTTGGTGATCAGGTAATGCAGGTCCAGGTTCAGCCGGCCTTTGCGGATGCGGTAGCCGGCAAACTTGCCCGAGTAGGGCGTCAGGGTAGTCAGTTCGACGCGTTTGAACACGGCGGCGATGTCCAGGCTCGCGAGCGGGTCGAATGGGTTGAGGCCACCTTTGATGGTGACGGGCGCGTACCGGTCGACCTTGCCTTGCACATCCACTGGGGCAGGGAGGGGCTTGCGGTTATCGATGGTGCCGACCTGGCCGTTGAGCTGTTGCACGGCCGTGGCGAAATTGGGCGTGAGCGACAGGTCGGCGAAGTTGGCCGAACCGTCCTTGATCACGATCTGACCAATGCGGATACCGAGTGGCTTTTCCTCGGTGGCGCTTGCAGGCTGGGACTGAGCCTTGGCAGGCGCATCGGTTGGCTGTGGAATCAACAGGTCATTGATGTTGGTGGTACGGTCTTCATTGATGATGAAGCGTGCATAGGGCTGTTGCAGCGTCACCTTGTCGATCGACAGGGCATCGCCATGCACATACGTCAGGCCATCGAGGTTGACCTGCTGCCATTTGACGAAGTCCCGGCTCTTGATGGTGTCGAGGGTGTGCAACTGATTCACCTGGGCCTTGCCGCTCACCGTCAAGGCCAGCGGCGATGCGCTTTTCAGGTCCACCTTCAGGTCGCTGTCGAGCATGCCGCTGCGCAGCTCCAACAGAATGTAGGGGTTGATGTAGGCTTGCGCCAACCGCAAGTCGATGTCCCGGGTACCGACATCCAGCTTGGCCCACACCGGCGCCAGGTTGACCTGGCCCTGCCCTTGCAGGGTGCCTTGCTTGCCGATGCCGGTGTCGAACTTGACCGTGAAGGGCTTCTGGTTGAGGCTATCGAAGCCCTTCAAGTCAGCGTTCAAGGGGCCTACGTCCAGGCTGACCGGCTCTTTTTGCGTGCGGTCTGCCAGGTGCACGCGGTAGTTCCTGAGCTGGACATCGTTGAGCAGCACCTGCCAGGGCTTGCTCGGGGCCGCTGGCGTCTGCGGTGCAGCGGAGGCCCCTGCGGTGGGCGGCTCGGCCTTTTCTGCTGGCGTTGGCTTGCCAGGCTCGCCGGCAAACAGCACCTGCCAATCGAGCTGACCGTCCTTCTCCAGCGCCGCCCAGGTTTCGAGCTTTTCACTGCGCACTTTGCCGACTGTTACCTGTTGCTTGACCAGATCGACGGAGGCATCACTCAACTCCAGATTGGCGAGCCTTGCCAACGGGCGGCCGTCCGGGGCCTTGATGGCAAAGGGCGCCACCCGCACCGACGCTTTTTCCAAACGCAGTTCGGTCTTGTCTGCCAGGTTGAGCCGATAATGCGTGCTCAGGCTGAGCTTGCCGTCTTCCAGCACCAAGGGCACGGCATCGCGCACATAGGGCCAGAACAGCTTCATCTTGCTGTCGCTGACCTTGAGCGTGCCTTCGGACGCGATAGGCGCCAGGCTCAATGTACCCTGCCAGTCGATGCGTCCACCGTTGGGGCCGTTGGCCACCATGGTCATGTCGGCATTGTCGTTGGCAAGGGTGCTGAGGTTCTTCAGCTCCAGGCCAAGGTTGTCATAGAGAAACTCGATCGGCTCGCTGGGACGCAGGTCTTCGAAACGCACAAAGCCCTGCTCGAGCTTGATGCTGCCGATACGCAGCGGGAAAGGATCGCCTGGGGGTGTATCGGGCTCGCTTTTGCTGGTGGGCAGTTGGAAAAGGCGCGTGAGGTTGAGGGTGCCATCTTTGGCGAACAGCACTTCGGTGCGCGGTTTGACCAGCTCGAGGGCATCAAGGTGCAGCGCGCCGGTCCACAGGCTGTCCAGCGACAGGTTGGCGTACAGTTTTTCGAAACCGACCTGCTCTTTGCCGGGCTCGCCGATCTGCAGGCCCCACAAGGTCAATTCGAGACTGAAGGGGTTGAACTCGGCCCGTTGCAAGTGGGCCGGCACCGTGGCGTAGTGGGCAAGCTGCTGGTTGGCGATACGCAATGCCAGGCCCGGAAGAATGAGAAAGCCAAGCAGGCTGTACAGGGCGAGCAACGCCAGCAATGCGCCGATGGCGCGAGTCAGTCCTTTGTACATGAATCGCTTCGTCTGTCCGGGGCGGGATGCCTTGGAGTATGGCACGTTAAATCAGTTCCGCTGAGTGTCGCCCAGTGCTTATTCGATGCCCATGCGGCGCCTGGCCCTGTGCGCAGAGCCGTCGCGCATGGCCCAGCGCAATACCGGGGCGGTGCCATGCACGCCCAGGCGGATCAACCGTTTTTGCCAATGGCCCTGTTCGAGGCCAAGCTGCTGTTGTGCCCACTGGGGCAGTAGCTCGATACCGGCGTGCAGCATCAGCTTGCCCACGGGTTTTGCCAGCCGGCTGGGTGCCGGGGCGTTGAGCAGAATACCGATGACTTCCTGGCTGCGGGCATCGCAGCTCAGCTGTGGGCGCATCTCATGCAGGTAATGTGCGACCTCACGGCGCGAGCGGGGCACGTCCTGGGCGCCCAGACGCTCGGCGATCAGGGCGATTTCCTGGTAATAGGCGTCCTGGTCGGCCAGGGACAAGCGGGGGTTGCGGTAGCGCAGGTGAGCGGCCAGAAAGCTGCTGACCTCGGCCACATGCACCCAAGTCAGCAGGTGGGGGTCGCTGGCTGCGTACGGGCGGCCATCCGGCGCCGTGCCTTCGACGTGCAGGTGGATCCGACGCACTTTTTCGATCAACCAGTGCGCATCTTCGGTCGCGCCGAACGTGGTCCCTGAAATGAACTGGCTGGTGCGCCGCAGGCGTCCGATCAGGTCATGGCGAAAGTTGGAGTGGTCCCAGACCCCGGCGAGTGCCAGCGGGTGCAGCAACTGCAGCATCAGCGCGCTGATGCCGCCGACCAGCATGCTAGGGAAGTCACCGTGCACGCGCCAACTGATGCTGTTGGGCCCGAACAGGCCAGGGTCGCCTTTGGGCGACTCCAGGTCGAGCTGGCCCAACGCCAGGCCGGTGAGGCTCATGGCTTGTTTTTCGATACGACGGCGAAGCGCTTCCATGGTGACCTGCAGGGCTGGGCAGCCTGGGAAGCGGCTGCCGGTTATCGGTTCAGGCGAGTGTCGATCAACCCTTGGACGACGCCCGGGTCGGCCAGGGTGGAGGTATCGCCCAGGCTGTCGAGCTCGTTGCAGGCGATCTTGCGCAGTATACGCCGCATGATCTTGCCCGACCGTGTCTTGGGCAAAGCCGGCGCCCATTGCAGTAACTCGGGCTTGGCGAAGCTGCCTATCTCCTTGCTGACCAGCGCCAACAGCTGGGCCTTGAGATCCTCATCGGGGCGGACACCGTTCATGGTGGTCACGAAGGCGTATACGCCCTGGCCCTTGAGATCGTGGGGGTAGCCCACCACGGCTGCTTCGGCCACGCTGTCGTGAAGTACCAGGGCGCTTTCGACCTCCGCCGTGCCGATGCGATGCCCGGACACGTTGATCACATCGTCCACGCGCCCAGTGATCCAGTAATGCCCGTCGGCATCGCGCCTGGCGCCGTCCCCGGTGAAGTAGTAGCCGGGCATGGGTTTGAAGTAGGTGTCGACCATGCGTTGGTGATCGCCATGGACAGTGCGAATCTGCCCAGGCCAGCTGGCCTTGATCGCCAGCAGCCCAGCCCCTTGACCCTCTATGACCTGGCCTTTGTCGTCAAGCAGCACCGGCTGCACGCCGAACATGGGTTGGGTGGCGCAGCCAGGCTTGAGGGTCTGGGTGCCGGGCAGTGGCGTGAGCATGATGCCGCCAGTCTCGGTCTGCCACCAGGTATCGACGATGGGGCAGCGGCGCTGTCCGACCTCATTGAAATACCAGTGCCAGGCTTCCGGGTTGATCGGTTCACCCACGCTGCCCAGCAAGCGCAGGCTTGCACGGGAGGTACTTTGCAGTGGCGCATCCCCTTCGCGCATCAGGGCGCGCAGGGCGGTGGGTGCGGTGTAGAAGATGTTGACCTCATGCTTGTCCACGACTTGCCAGAACCGCGAGCTGTCGGGGTAGTTGGGCACGCCTTCGAACATCAGCGAGATGGCGCCATTGGCCAAGGGGCCATACACGATGTAGCTGTGGCCGGTGACCCAGCCGACGTCGGCGGTGCACCAGAAGACTTCCCCCTCCCGGTAGTCGAACACCACGTCGAATGTCATGGCCGCTTGCAGCAAGTACCCGGCCGTGGTGTGCAGCACGCCTTTGGGTTTGCCGGTGCTACCGGAGGTGTAGAGGATGAACAGAGGGGCCTCTGCATCCATGGGTTCGGGTGGGCAGGCTTCGTCGACCTGCTCGATGGCGTGGTGGTACCAAAGGTCGCGATTATCGTCCCAGGCGACATCACCCCCGGTTCGTCGCACTACCACGACGGTACTGACGGCCGGGCAACTGGCCAACGCCTTGTCGACATTCTGCTTGAGGGCGATTCGTTTACCGCCGCGTACGCCTTCGTCAGCGGTGATGACGGTACGGCAGTCGGCGTCCAGGATACGGTCACGCAGCGCGTCCGGGGAAAAACCACCGAACACCACGGAGTGAACAGCGCCTATGCGCGCGCACGCGAGCATGGCGAAGGCGGCTTCAGGGATCATCGGCATGTAGATGCACACCCGGTCACCTTTGGCCACGCCTCGCGACTTCAATACATTGGCCAGGCGACACACCTGGCGGTGCAGTTCACGGTAGCTGATGGCCTGGGTGTCGCTGGGGTCGTCGCCTTCCCATAGCAGGGCGGTCTGCTCGGCCCGCGTGGCCAAGTGGCGATCGATGCAGTTGTAGCTGACGTTCAGTTGGCCCCCGTCGAACCAGCGGGCCTGGCCGGTGCGCAGGTCCGATTGTTGAACCTGTGACCAAGGCCTCATCCAGGTCAGGCGCTGCGCTTGAGCGGCCCAGAAGGTGTCCGGGTCTTCGACCGACTGGCGGTACAGGCGGTGGTAGTCGTCCTGGGAGAGGGCTGCCGCCTGGCTGACGGCGAGGGCGTGCGGGTATTTTCGAATATCGAACATGGCGGTGGTCCTGCTCTTGTGAGGGGCGAGGGACGGCAACGGCTAATGGGTAGGACAGTTTTGCGGGGAGGGGTGTTCCACCGGTCGGCGATTGGGCGGGTACGGTCGATAGGGGCTATGAAGCCGTCGACTGGCTTGCTGTAGGGGCTTGGCCCACGTGCGATGGGCGCTGCGAAGCAGCCCCGGCAATTGCCCAGGGGGCGAATTGCAGAAGCTGCGGCGCATCTCTTGATGCCTTGCCTGGCGAGCACAAGCCCTGCCAGGTAGAGGTCTGATCAGCCGCGATGGCGGCCGCGGAAGTAATTGATCAGGCCTTGAGTAGAGCCGTCCTCGGCCACCTCTTCCTGGCTGCCTACAAGACGCTGGTACACGCCCTTGCCCAGTTCCTTGCCCAGTTCCACGCCCCATTGGTCGAAGGCATTGATACCCCAGACCACGCTCTGCACGAACACCTTGTGCTCATACATTGCCACCAGGGCACCCAGCCGGCGTGGGCTGATACGCTCGACCACCAAGGTGTTGCTCGGGCGATTGCCCGGGATGACCTTGTGCGGGGCAAGCTTCTGCACCTCGGCTTCGCTCATGCCCTTGGCACGCAGTTCGGTCTCGGCTTCTTCTCGCGTCTTGCCCAGCATCAGCGCCTGGCTCTGGGACAGGCAGTTGGCGTACAGCCATTGGTGATGGTCGGCTACCGGGTTGAAGCTGACGACCGGCACGATGAAGTCGGCCGGGATCAGCTGCGTGCCCTGGTGCAGCAACTGGTGATAGGCATGCTGGCCGTTGCAGCCCACACCGCCCCAGATCACAGGGCCGGTCTCGGTTTTGACCGGGGTGCCGTCCTGCAGCACGCTCTTGCCGTTGGACTCCATGTCCAGCTGTTGCAGGTGCTTGGTGATGTTGCGCAGGTAGTGGTCGTACGGCAGGATCGCATGGCTGCTGGCACCCCAGAAATTGCCGTACCACACACCCAGCAGCGCCAGCAGCACAGGCATGTTCTTCTCGAACGGCGCGCTCTGGAAATGCTGGTCCATGGTGTAGGCACCGGAGAGCAGTTCCTTGAAGTTGGCGGTACCGATGGCCAGCGCAATCGGCAGGCCGATGGCGGACCACAGCGAATAGCGCCCACCGACCCAGTCCCACATCGGAAAGATGTTCTCTTCGCGGATGCCAAACGCAACGGCGGCGGCCTTGTTGCTGGACACGGCGATGAAGTGGCGGTACAGCTCGGCTTCCGAGCCGCCCTGGGCCAGGTACCAGGTACGCGCGGCCATTGCGTTCTTCAGGGTCTCGAGGGTGTTGAACGACTTGGACGAGACGATGAACAGGGTGGTTTCGGCGCGCAGGCTGGCCGACAGTTCGTGGAACTCGCTACCGTCGATGTTCGCCAGGTAATGGCAGCGTACACCGCGCTGGGCGTAAGGCATCAATGCTTCGGATACCAGTTCCGGGCCCAGGAACGAGCCACCGATACCAATGTTGACCACGTCGGTGATGGGCTTTTCGCTGTAGCCACGCCACAGGCCATCATGAATGCGGCCGACCAGCTCGGTGATCTGGTTGAGCACCTTGTGCACTTCGGGCATGACGTTCACGCCGTTGACGCTGAGCTTGTCACCCACCGGGCGGCGCAGGGCAGTGTGTAGCACCGGCCGGCCTTCGGAGGCGTTGATGATCTCGCCGTTGAACATCGAGGTGATGGCGTCCTTGAGGCCCACTTCGTTGGCCAGGTTCACCAGCAGGTCACGTGTCTGTTCGGTGATCAGGTTCTTGGAATAATCCAGGAACAGGCCACAGGAGCTCAGGGAGAATTGTTCGAAGCGCTGAGGATCGGCGGCGAAAGCTTCTCGCATGCTGAAGCCTTGCATGGCATTGCGGTGCTGCTTAAGCGCCTGCCAGGCGGGTAGAGCCGTGACATCGTGGGGGGTACGGTAATACGCCATTGCGCGGGGGTCCCTTGGTCCGTGGTGATGCGTTGGACACGGCAGTCATTGCCGGGTTCAGGCTGGCATCATTATAGGCAAAGGCCCGGCGCTGGGAATGGGGGGCGCTCAAGTAGATGGGGTGTCTAGGCACCCCAGGCCGTTCAGGCCGTCTTGTCCTGCACCTGCACGTACAGGTTGTCGATCAGGCGGGTGTTGCCCAGGTAAGCCGCCGCGATGACCACCAGGTCTCGGTCATCGACCATGGCCGGGCGCAGGGTCAGGGCATGTCGAACTTCCAGGTAATCGGGGCGCAGACCGGCTGCGCTCAATTGGGCCTGGCCGTCGGCCACCAGCGCGGCGAAGTCCTTTTGGCCACGGGCGATGGCAGCTGCCATCGTCTGGAGCACGCGATACAGCACAGGCGCCGTTGCCCGCTGCTCGGCGGTGAGGTAGCCGTTGCGCGAAGACAGTGCCAAGCCGTCTGCGGCGCGCACTGTAGGCAGCCCCATCACCTGGATGGGCATGTTCAGGTCGCGCACCATGGCGCGAATGACTGCCAGCTGCTGATAGTCCTTTTCGCCAAAGACCGCGAGATCAGGCTGCACCATGTTGAACAGCTTGCTGACCACGGTGGCCACGCCTTCGAAGTGCCCTGGCCGACTGGCGCCGCACAACCCTTCTGACAGGTTGGGCACGCTGACCCGCGTCTGCACGCTCATCCCGTCCGGATACATTTCGTCCACGGCAGGGGCAAACAGCAGGTTGCAGCCCGATTCGACCAGCAGTTGCTGGTCGGCTGCCAACGTGCGGGGGTATTTGTCCAGGTCTTCATTGGCCCCGAACTGCAGCGGGTTGACGAAGATGCTGGCAACCACGAAGTCGGCGCATTGCGCGGCCTTGACCACCAGGGCCGCATGGCCGCTGTGCAGGTTGCCCATGGTGGGCACGAAGCCGATGCGCTTGCCTTCGCTGCGGGCGCGGGCTACGGCGGCGCGCAGCTCCGGCACGGTCTTGACTGTATTCATGCGCTGAACCCGTGTTCACTGGCGGGGAACGTGACTTGCTTGACGGCCTGGACATAAGCGGCGAGGGCGCTGGCGATGTCAGGCTGGCCGTCCATGAAGTTTTTCACGAACTTGGGTACCCGGCCGCTGAGGGACAGGCCGAGCATGTCATGCAGCACCAGTACCTGGCCATCGGTGGCGCTGCCGGCACCGATGCCGATGACCGGGATGCGCACGGCCTGGGTGATCGCTGCGGCCAGTTCGCTGGGCACGCATTCGAGCAGCAGCATGGCAGCGCCTGCGGCTTCAAGCGCGATGGCATCGGCCTGCATCTGCCGGGCTTGTGCCTCCAGGCGACCTTGTACCTTATAGCCGCCGAGCACATTTACGGTCTGAGGCGTCAAGCCCAGGTGGGCGCACACAGGCACCCCACGCTCGGCCAGCAGCCGGATGGTCTCGGCCAACCAGGCTGCACCTTCGATCTTGACCATGTGGGCGCCTGCCTGCATCAGCGCCGCGCTGTTGGCGAAGGCCGATTCAGGCGTGGCGTGGGCCATGAACGGCAGGTCGGCGAGAATCAACGCGCCGTGATTGCCGCGCTTGACCGAGGCGGTGTGGTAGGCCATGTCTGCCGTGGTGACCGGCAAGGTGCTGTCATGGCCTTGCAAGACCATGCCCAAGGAGTCGCCCACCAGCAGGACGTCGACGCCGGCCTGGCTGGCTGCCTTGGCGAACGTCGCGTCATAACAGGTCAGCATGGCGATTTTTTCACCCTTGGCCTTCAGGCCATTGAGGGTGGAAAGGGTTACTTCAGGCATGTAGAGAGTTCCTCATTCTGGCGCCAGGGGAAACGACTGCATGCAACCTGAGTAGTCATCTTCCGCAGCGGCACATCATCGCGCGTGATGTTCTGGCACAGGTCCGTCCGGGCCTCGATAGGGGGGCGCAACACAGGGGTGCCACGCGGGTCGCCTATAGTCGTGAGCGAAATGAGGGAAGTCAATCACCCTGTTACCGCATTGTTACGATGAGGTTGTTACTGGCGTTACTGCCCTAACGAACGGCCGATTACAGGCGTTCGAGGCCAATGTATGGGCAAGCGGCGAGCAGTTGGGACAATTGGCGGCCATCGGCAAGCCGGAAGTCTGCAGGGACCAGTTCGGCCAGCGGATAGAGCACGAAGGGCCTGGCATGCATGTGATAGTGCGGTACCTGCAGGCGCGGCAGGTCCAGCACCTGGTCGCCGTACAGCAGAATGTCCAGGTCGAGGGTGCGCGGCCCCCAGCGTTCCTTGCGCACCCGGCCCTGGTCGTTTTCGATGGCCTGCAAGGCATCGAGCAGGTCAAGGGGCGCCAAGGCGCTGTCGAGCGCGGCGACGGCATTGGTGTAGCGGGGCTGGCCCGGCAGTAGCGAATCACTGGTGTACAGCGCCGAAGCGGCCACCAGACGCGTCGCCTGGACCTGATCGAGTGCGTCCAGCGCGCTGCGCAACTGCTCGGCCGGGGCATCCAGATTGCTGCCCAGGCCGACGTACACGCGGATGCTCACTCGAAGGCCTCTTCACCGCCGCGCTTGCGCTTGCTGTTGCTGCGCTTGCGCTTGCGGGACGCACCGCCTTCATCACGGCTGCCCAGGTCGCGGATCATGTCGCGGCGCTCGCTGTCATTGGCTTCCTGATACTCGGTCCACCACTGGCCAAGGTCATCGGTTTCTTCGCCAGCGCTTTCGCGCAGCAGCAGGAAATCGTAACCGGCACGGAAGCGTGGGTTGTCCAGCAGCATGTCGGCGCGTTTACCGCTGCGGCGCGGCAGGCGTTCCTGCATGTCCCAGATCTCGCGGATCGGCAGGGTGAAGCGCTTGGGAATGGCAATGCGTGCGCACTGCTCGGCGATCAGGTCATGGGCTGCACCGTTCATGGCCGGAATCGGCGGCACCCCTTGGTTCTGCAGGTGCAGAACGCGCGCTGGCAGGGCAGGCCACAGCAGGGCTGCGAACATGAAGGCAGGCGTTACCGGCTTGCCTTGCTTGACGCGCAGGTCCGTATTGCTCAACGCCTGGCTGATCAGCGTGTGGGTATAGGTGGGGCGGTCCTCCAGCGCCTGGGCACTGGCGGGGAACAGGGGTTCGAACAGCTGCAGGTCGACCAGCATTTCGAACGCCATGGCGCCCTGGCCCGAAAGGAACAGCTTCAGGCTCTCTTCGAACAGCCGCGCCGGCGGTATTTCACGCAGCAACGGCGCCAGTTCGCGAATCGGCTGGACGGTGTGCTTTTCAATACCGAAGTCGAGCTTGGCTGCGAAACGCACCGCACGCAGCATGCGCACTGGGTCCTCCTGATAGCGATGGGTAGGATCGCCGATCAGGCGCAACAGGCGATTGCGCACATCGTGCACGCCGTTGGCGTAATCGAGAATGCGCTCGCTCACCGGATCGTAGTACAGCGCGTTGATGGTGAAGTCGCGGCGCTGCGCGTCTTCTTCCAAGGTGCCATACACGTTGTCGCGCAGGATTCGCCCGCTGGCATTATGGGACGAGCGGTGGCTGTCGCCCTGATCGTCCTCGGAGTGAGGGGCGCGGAAGGTGGCAACTTCAATGATTTCACGGCCGAAATGCACGTGAACCAGCTTGAAGCGGCGGCCGATGATACGCGCGTTACGGAACTCGGCACGCACCTGTTCGGGGGTGGCGCTGGTGGCCACGTCGAAGTCTTTCGGTGTGATGCCCAGCATCAGGTCGCGGACACAGCCACCGACCAGATAAGCCTGGTAACCGGCGCTCTGCAGGCGCTCGACGATGTTCACCGCATGGCGGCTGAACTGGTGGCGCTGCAGCGAATGCTGGCTTTTGTTGATCACCTCGGGCGTGGTGCGCCGGTGGTGCTGGCCCGGTACGGGCGGGCGGAACGACTGGAACAGCTTCTTCAGCATGGGATGCACTGTTTGAAGGAATGTTCGGCCAAGAATATGAGAATGGCCGCATGATGGGCGGGGATTCTAGCATTTACTCGCGGGATGGTGTAGGCGGTCGCAGAATGCCTGCCCAAAGGCAGAAACGACAAGGGGAGCCTAAGCTCCCCAAGAAGTCGTTGCGTGTGCTCTTATTGTTTTTTTTGCGGGCTTCTTGTTTTTGTTGAGTGCCCTGCCACTAAGCGTGAAGCTTGTGGACGACCCCCAAACCAGGGGTAAAGAGCAAACGGATTGCTTTGGCCGCTGATGTCACGTTGATCGTCGATCCATCCAGTTCAGGTGCTGCTTTATAGTGCAGTTTTTGTTGTTCTCTGCCTGGGTGTGGGGCAAGCCCCAAACATGCATCCTCTCCAAAAGAATCAGTTAGCTGCGCCTCCGCCGTCTTGTTCTTATTGTGCGTGAGTCGTTTCGTCTTGTTCTTATTGTGGGTTGCAGTGCTTGTTATTGTTTTTGTACTAAGCATATAGCAGAAGGCGTGCCAACTTTGGCTGGCCCAGCAAATCCGGGGGTTTGGCTATTTTTGCAGGGGAGCATGCCAAGTGCGCGGCGTGTTTTTCGTTACCGTTTACCTCGGCAACTGTTACGCACCTGCAGGCAGGTAACAGATTTTTGCGGCGGGGGGACGCGGGGGAATCAGCCTGAGGCCCCGTTACGGGGAACAAGCCTGCAGGGTGACCGAAGACGGGCAGGAGACGCCTCCTGCCCGGTCGAATCAGTTCTCGCTGGTGGCGTTGCTTTTGCGGCGTGGAATGCCCAGGCGCTGCCTGCGCTCCCAAAGGCACTTGCGACTGACGCCCAGCTTGCGTGCCAGCTCGGTCTCGGTCATGTGGTCCTGGTGCTCGAGCACGAAATGCTGGAAGTAGTCCTCCAGCGACAAATCTTCGGTCGGCTCATGACTGGCCGTGGCGGCACTGGCTGCGGTCAGCGCACTGTCGAGCAGCTCGTCCTCGTCCAGATCGCTGAGCTCGATGTCGATGCCCAACAGCTCCGCCGAAATTTCCGGGCTTTCGCTCAGGATGACTGCGCGTTCCACGGCATTTTCCAGTTCTCGTACGTTGCCGGGCCAGCTGTAATGACGAATGGCCTGCTCTGCCTCGGGTGAGAAGTGCAGGTCGTCACGCCCGATCCGCGCGCACTGGCGGGCCAGGAAGGCGCTGGCAATTTCGTTCACATCGCTGCCGCGCTCGCGCAGGGCAGGTAGCTTCAGCGCGATCACATGCAAGCGGTAGTACAAGTCTTCACGGAACTGACCGGCCTTGGCCAGGTTTTTCAGGTCCCGGTGAGTGGCCGCGATCAGGCGCACGTCGACCTTTTGCGACTGCACCGAGCCCACCCGCCGAATCTCGCCTTCCTGAAGCACGCGCAACAGGCGCGCCTGGGCTTCGAGCGGGAGTTCGCCGATCTCGTCCAGGAACAGAGTGCCGCCGTCAGCGGCCTCCACCAACCCAGCCCGACCTGCGCTGGCACCGGTAAAGGCGCCCTTTTCATGACCGAACAGCTCGGATTCGATGAGCGTCTCGGGAATCGCTGCGCAGTTGACCGAGATCATCGGTGCCTTGGCCCGTCGCGACAGGTTGTGCAGCGCACGGGCGACCAGTTCCTTGCCGGTACCTGACTCACCCTGGATCAGCACATTGGAGTCGGTAGGGGCGACCTTGCGGATCTTGCTGAACATGTCCTGCATGGGGGCGCAGGAACCGATGATGCCGATATCCCCATTGGTCGCCGGTGCGTTGCCTTTGTCCGCCGGGGCAGCCTTGGCGGAGGCCAGGCGTGGCTCAGGGGTTGCAGGTGGCGCGCTTGGCCGATCACGCAGGATGCGCGCAACGGCCTGGAGCATTTCATCATGATCGAACGGTTTGGCGATGTAGTCGACCGCACCCATTTTCATCGAGTCCACGGCCGAGCGCAGGCTTGCGTAGCTGGTCATGATCAGCACCGGCCTGCCCTCGCCGAGCTTGATCAGCTCGGTACCGGGGGCACCGGGCAGGCGCAGGTCGCTGACGATCAGGTCGAAGGTCGCAATGCTGAAGCGCTCCTGTGCTTCCTGCACCGAGCCGGCTTCGCTGACCTGGTACTGGTTCCGTTCGAGCAGGCGTCGCAGGGCTGAGCGGATGATGGTTTCGTCTTCGACGATCAGAATATGCGGCATTGATTCAATTCTCTCGACGGTCTCGATTTTCGGGGGACGTCGCTACGACATGCCGGGGCAGGGTCACGCGGATCCGGGTGCCACGTTGCCGTTCGATATCGGCCGGGCTGTCGATGGTGATTTGTCCATAATGCTCCTCCACGATGGAATAGACCAGCGCAAGGCCCAGCCCGGTTCCCTCGCCAGGGTCCTTGGTGGTGAAGAAGGGTTCGAACAGGCGATCCATGATGTTCTTCGGAATGCCGCTGCCCTCGTCCTCCACGATCAGGTCGACCGTGTGCTCGCAGCCCACGGTGCGCACGCGAATCGCGCTGCCGGGTGGAGACGCGTCCCGCGCGTTGGACAGCAGATTGATCAGCACCTGGGCCAGGCGTTGCGGGTCACCCTCTGCCCAGTGGTCGGGGTCGCACAGGTTGAAGAACTGCACGTCGAAGTTGCGCCGATTCAAGGCCAGCAGGCCAATGGCATCCTGGGCCACTTCTGCCAGGCACACGGGCTCTTCGCTGTTCTGATGGCTGCCGCCTGCGTGGGCGAAGCTCATCAGCGATTGCACGATGCGCGACACCCGCTTGGTCTGTTCGAGGATCTGGCTGGACAGCTCGATGATTTCCCCATCGCCTTCGCGCTCCTCGCGCAGGTTCTGCGCAAGGCAGGCAATGCCGGTGATCGGGTTGCCGATCTCGTGGGCCACACCCGCCGCCAGGCGGCCGATGCTCGCCAGGCGTTCAGAGTGCACCAGCTTCTCTTCCAGGGCCTGGGTTTCGGTCAGGTCTTCCACCAGCAGCACCAGGCCACTGTTGCCTGGGGCCAGCGGTTCGTCGATGGCGGCCTTGTGCAGGTTCAGCCAGCGCGGCTGGCCGTCCAAGGCCAGGCGCTGTTTGTGCAAGTGTTCATCCGGCACATTGATGAAGCCTTGCAGCAGGCCACGCCAGGGTTCGGCAATGGTGATCAGGCGCGAACCGACCACGTGCTTGGCAGCAATGCCGGTCAGCTCTTCCATGGCCTTGTTCCACATGAGGATTTCCTGGTCCTTGGCCAGGGAGCATACCCCCATCGGCAGCTCCTGAAGCGTTTGGCGGTGATAGCGGCGCAAGGCGTCGAGTTCGGCAGCCAGGCCGGTCAGGCGCGAGTGGTAGTCCTCCAGCCGGCTTTCGATGAAGTGGATGTCTTCAGTCACATAGTTTTCATTGCCCGACTTGTAAGGCAGGAAGGTCTCCACCATGTCCTGGGCCACGCTTGGGCCCATCAGGCCGGAGAGGTTGGCCTCGATGCGGTCGCGCAGCCGACGCAGGGCGTAGGGGCGCCGCTCGTCGAAGGGCAGGTACAGGTCGCGCAGGGCTTGCTCCACTTCCTTCTGTGCGGCCTTGGCGCCCAGTGGCTTGGCCAGTTGGGTGGCGAACTCCTGCGGCGAGGCCGCATGCAGTTCGCGGCGCTGGGGGCGGCGGACGTTGTCGACGGCGCAGGCTTCGGCGGCGGCCACCTCCTCATTGCTGGCATTGGTGAACAGGGAAATCAAGGTGAACAGCAGCACGTTGGCGGCCAGCGATGCAATGGCTGCCATGTGCCAGCTGGTGTCGTCCAGTACGTAGATCATGTCCAGCGAGGGGATGTAGAAACCCTGCAGGTTACCCAGTAGTGGCAGCAGCATGGTGCCCATCCACACCAGGGTGCCTGCCACCAGGCCGGCAATGAACCCCCGCCGATTCGCCGTGGGCCAGTACAGCACCGACAGGACCCCCGGCAGGAACTGCAAGGTGGCCACGAACGCGACGATGCCCAGGTTGGCCAGGCTCTGGTGGTTGCTCTGGGTGAGGTAGAACATGAAACCGGCGGTGATGATGGCCACGATCAAGGCCCGGCGCGTCCACTTCAGCCAGCGGTAGATGTTGCCCTCTGCAGGCGGCTGGTACAGGGGCAGGACCAGGTGATTGAGCGCCATGCCCGAGAGGGCGAGGGTGGTCACGATGATCAGCCCGCTGGCTGCCGAAAGCCCCCCGACATAGGCCAGCAGGGCCAATGCCTGGTTGTTGGCCGCGATGCCCAGCCCCAGGGTGAAGTATTCCGGGTTGGTACTGGCGCCCAGGCGCAAGCCGGCCCATAGCACCAGGGGCACGGCCAGGCTCATCAGCAGCAGAAACAGCGGCAGCCCCCAGCTGGCGCTGACCAGCGAACGCGGGTTGAGGTTTTCGGTGAACGCCATGTGGTACATGTGCGGCATGACGATCGCCGAGGCGAAGAACACCAGCAGCAAGGTGCGCCACGGGCCCTCCTGCAAAGGCGTGTGCAGGGCCGCCAGCGCCGTCTGGTTCTGCAGCAGCCAGACCTCCAGGCCATGGGGCCCGCCGAAGACACCATACAGCGCATAAAGGCCGATGCCACCCAGGGAGATGAGCTTGATCACCGACTCGAAGGCGATGGCGAAGACCAGCCCCTCGTGCTTCTCACGGGTGGCGATGTGCCTTGAGCCGAAGAAGATGGTGAACAGGATGATAAGGGCACAGAAAGCGAACGCTACCCGGGCCTTGACCGGCTCCCCGGTGAGGATGCTGATGGAATCGGCCACGGCCTGGATCTGCAGAGCAAGCAGCGGCAATACCCCAATCAGCATGATCACCGTGGTCAGCGCCCCGGCCCAGGTGCTGCGAAAGCGGAAGGCCAGCAGGTCGGCCAGGGACGATAACTGGTAGGTACGGGTGATTTTAAGGATCGGATACAGCAACACCGGCGCCAACAGGAATGCCCCTGAAACCCCCAGGTAACAGGCCAGGAAGCCATAGCCGTACTGGTAGGCCAGCCCCACCGATCCGTAGAACGCCCAGGCGCTGGCATAGACCCCCAGCGACAAGGTGTAGGTCAGGGGGTGGCGGATGATCGAGCGCGGTATCAAGCCGCGTTCGCTGACCCAGGCCACGCCGAACAGCACCAGCAGGTAGCCGGCACTGATCAGGATCATCTGGGTCAGGCTAAAGCTCATCGGCATCTCGTTGGCTCTGCAGGATGAAAGTGACGACGATCAGGATGAGCCAGAGCAGGTACGGGCGGTACCAGGCTCCGGTGGGCTCGATCCACCAGTCCATGATGGCCGGGGAGAACAGGTAGATCCCCACGACCAGAAGCAGGACCAAACGATAGATGTACATGCGGGCCTCGACGGTTGGGCGCTGCGGGTGTGGATCTATTATTGGCGCATATGGCGTGGCGGATGCTAGCGGGAATCGGCAGCGTTGGCCAAGGGTTTGAATTTCATGGCCTTTTGATTCAGGCGGGCGGGTTATTGAAACCCGGCCTAGTGCAAGTCGGCCTCAGGGACCGTGGTGCGCTGGGCAATGCGTTCGGGCCGCCACTGGGCACGTGCCACGGCCAGTACTTGGGCTGGGGTGGCGCTTGCGAGCTGCGCGGGCGTGTCCTGGCCCAGTGCTCTGAGCGCCCGCAGCAGCAGCGGGGTAGCCTGGTCGGCCTGCAGGGGCGGCGAGCGGTAGGACTTGCCCAGCTTGTGGCCATCAGGCTGGACGATCAGCGGCACATGCAGATAGCGCGGCTGCGTGAAACCCAGCAGCTCCTGCAGGTACAACTGACGGGGGGTGTTGTCGAGCAGGTCGGCACCGCGCACGATGTCGGTGATGCCCTGCCAGGCGTCATCGAGCACCACTGCCAACTGATAGGCATAAAGCCCGTCACGGCGCTGGATGACGAAGTCGCCCACTTCCCGGCCCAGGTGCTGCTGGTACTCACCTTGCACCCGGTCGGTGAAACGGTAGGTCAGCTCCGGCACCCGGATACGAATGGCCGCACCTTCGCGGGCGTGCCCGGCATTGCGACAAAAACCGGGGTAGATACCGCCGTATGCTTCCAGCTGCTTGCGCGAACAGGTGCAGGCGTAGGCCAGGCCCATGTTGAACAGGCGGTCGACCACGCTGGCATAGGCATCAAAGCGCTGGCTCTGAAAGGCCACTTCGCCATCCCATTCCAGACCGTAGCGTTCCAGGGTTTGCAAGATGGCATCGCGCGCGCCGGGCATTTCCCGTGGCGGGTCGGTGTCCTCCATGCGCAGCAGCCAACGCCCGTCCACGGCTCGGGCGTCCAGCCAGGAAGCCAGGGCGGCTACCAGGGAGCCGAAGTGCAGGAAACCGCTGGGGGTGGGGGCGAAGCGGCCGGTGTAACGGGACTGGGTCATGGTCGGGCAGGGCATATAAATGAAGCGGGGCGCATGAAGCGCCCCGGCTGGAGAAGAAGACGATCAGCCTTTGCCGACGGTCTTTTCTTTCTTCTCGGCAATTTCCTTGCAGTCGAAGCACAGGTCAGCGGTAGGACGGGCTTCCAGACGGCGCAGGCCGATCTCGATACCGCAGGAATCGCACCAGCCGTATTCTTCGTCCTGAATCTTCTGCAGGGTCTTGTCGATTTTCTTGATCAGCTTGCGCTCGCGGTCGCGGTTACGCAGCTCGAGGGCGAATTCTTCTTCCTGGCTGGCACGGTCGGCCGGGTCGGGGAAGTTCGCCGCTTCGTCCTTCATGTGGTCCACGGTGCGGTCCACGCTCTGCATGAGCTCGCCTTTCCAGGCATTGAGAAGCTTGGTGAAGTGCTTCTTCATGGGCTCACCCATGTATTCTTCGCCCTTGGTCTCTTGATAGGGCTCGACACCGTACATGGTTTGACCGGTTTTTTGCTTTTCTACGGTGGACATGAATAGACCGCCTCTCACTCATCTGATCCTATGCGCAGGATGCTCCATCTCCGGCGACCGCCGGCCCTGCGACTGCGAGCCGCCGAACTTACCAGATAGATCGGGGGTGCGCTAGCCCGCCCGATCCTGCTTACTGACACCGGCGCAAACCATACGTTCGATTGCATGCAAGGGTAGAATCCAAAGTTTAGACCCGATTGAGAGAAGGACATGGCCCAACCCTACAGTGCGCGCAGCCGCGCCATCGAACCCTTCCATGTCATGGCGCTGCTGGCGCGTGCCAATGAGCTGCAGGCAGCCGGGCATGACGTGATCCACCTCGAGATCGGCGAGCCGGACTTCACCACGGCAGCGCCCATCGTCGCCGCAGGGCAGGCCGCCCTTGCCGAAGGCCGCACCCGGTACACAGCCGCCCGCGGTCTGCCTGCACTGCGCCAGGCAATCGCCGGTTTCTATGGCCAGCGCTATGGTCTTGACGTTGACCCGGAGCGCATCCTGATCACGCCAGGTGGCTCCGGTGCGCTGCTGCTGGCCAGCAGCCTGCTGGTCGATCCCGGCAAACATTGGCTGCTGGCCGACCCGGGCTACCCGTGCAATCGCCACTTTCTGCGCTTGGTCGAGGGTGGGGCGCAGTTGGTGCCGGTAGGGCCTGAGGTGAACTATCAGCTCGATGCAGGGCTGGTGCACGCACACTGGAACGCCGATACGGTCGGCGCTCTGGTGGCTTCACCTGCCAACCCGACGGGGACTGTACTGGGGCGTGATGAGCTGGCCAGCCTTGCCCAAGCCACGCGCGCCCGCGCCGGTCATCTGGTTGTGGACGAGATCTACCACGGCCTGACCTATGGCATGGACGCGCCCAGCGTGCTCGAAGTCGACGATTCGGCCTTCGTACTAAATAGCTTTTCCAAATATTTCGGCATGACCGGCTGGCGCCTGGGTTGGTTGGTGGCACCCGAAGATGCCGTGGCTGACCTTGAGAAACTGGCGCAAAACCTCTACATCAGCGCACCCAGCATGGCCCAGCACGCCGCGCTGGCCTGCTTCCAGCCGGAGGCGCTCGGGATCTTCGAGGCGCGTCGTGCGGAATTTGCCAAACGCCGTGACTACCTGCTGCCAGCCCTGCGCAGCCTGGGTTTCAAAATCGCCGTAGAGCCCCAGGGCGCGTTTTACCTGTATGCCGATATCAGCGCCTTCGGGGGGGATGCCTTCGCGTTCTGCCGACATTTCCTGGAAACCGAACACGTGGCGTTTACCCCGGGGCTGGACTTCGGTCGCCACCTGGCCGGCCATCATGTACGTTTCGCCTACACCCAGAGCCTCCCGCGTCTGGAACAAGCGGTCCAGCGTATCGCCCATGGCCTGCAGAGCTGGCAGGGCTGATGCGTTTTTCTCCTGCCCTTGAACAAGGTCGGCTGCTGCGCCGGTACAAGCGCTTTCTGGCCGACATCGAACTGCCCACTGGCGAGCAACTGACGATTCATTGCCCCAACACCGGCTCCATGCTCAATTGCATGCACGAGGGTGGCCTGGTGTGGTTCAGTCGCTCCAGCGACCCGAAACGCAAGCTGCCAGGCACCTGGGAAATCAGCGAAACCCCACAAGGGAGGCTGGCCTGCGTCAACACCGGGCGCGCCAACCCATTGGTGGAGGAGGCGCTGCGTGCGGGGATCATCACCGAGCTGGCAGGTTTCACTGCACTCAAGCGGGAGGTGGCCTACGGTGAAGAAGGCAGTCGTATCGATTTTCGTCTGGAATTCGACGGTGCACCGGCTTATGTGGAAGTCAAAAGCGTGACCCTGGGTTACGCCGACAGCACCACGGCAGCGTTTCCGGACGCCGTTACCCAGCGCGGTGCCAAGCACCTGCGCGAGCTGGCCAAGCTGGCGCGCCAGGGCATACGGGCGGTTCAGCTGTATTGCGTCAACCTGACGGGTATAGAGGCCGTGCGACCGGCCGATGACATCGACCTGGCCTATGCCCAGGCCCTGAAGGCTGCGGCGGCCGAGGGGGTCGAAGTGCTGGCCTATGGGACCCGGCTGGATGCCGAGGGCATCGTCATTGACCGGCGCCTGCCGGTGATCCTTACGCCTTGAGCCAGATGCCCTGGCTGTCTTCGAGGCAGTCCAGGGCCTGCAACGCCTCGCCTTCGCAAGGCCCGGACACACATTCGCCCGTTTCGATCAGAAACAGCGCACCGTGGTGGCTACAGTGAATAAGGCTGTTGCTGTCGTCCAGAAAACGTTCCTGCGGCCCGTTCAAGGCAATGCCACGGTGCGGGCAGCGGTTTCGGTAGAGATAAACGCTACCTTGGCGGCGAACGCCCAGCAGCAGAGCGCCGTCTACCTCGAACGGGCGGCTCTGGCCTTCGGGCAAGCCGTGGGAGGGGCAAAGAAAGTGCATGGCGGGCCTGACTCTGGGTGCGGTGATCGACTTGACGCGTCAATGCGAACAATTATCAAATGGCTGTCATTCGCTGCGCCTGGCTTTGCATGGTGCGCAGTTCTGCCGCCCGCTACAAGGTGTGGGGGCCAAACCGATGAAGGAAATCCAATGATGCGTCGCCTTGCCGCCGTGCTTGTTTTCGCCGCCAGCCCACTGCTCTGCGCCAAGGCCCTGGCAGCCGACCAGCCGAGCCGTTGGGTCAGTGCGGGCGGCGCCTTGAGCGAGTGGGTGGTGGCGTTGGGCGCTGAGCCGCGGCTGGTCGGCGTCGATACCACCAGCCAACACCCAGCCTCATTGAAAGCGCTGCCCAGCATTGGTTATCAGCGCCAGTTGTCCGCTGAAGGCATTCTGAGCCTGCGCCCGGATAGGTTGATAGGTACGGATGAAATGGGCCCAGCGCCGGTGCTGGCGCAAATCACCAGGGCCGGCGTGCCCGTCGAGGTGTTCTCCAGCCAGCCCGATATCGATGCCGTGGGGCAGAACCTCAAGCGCCTGGGCGAGCTGTTGGGGGCCCAGGCACAGGCTGCACGAGCGACCGCAGACTTTCGCCATCAGCTCGACCAGTTGCACGACAAGGTACGCCAGGCACAAGCCGGGCAGCCCGCGCCCGGCGTGGTGTTGCTGGTAGGTCATGCAGGGGCCAGGCCGCTGCTGGCAGGCGCCGGCACGGCAGGGGACTGGGTCTTGAAGCAGGCCGGGGGACGTAACCTTGCAACCCATCAGGGCTACAAGGACTTTTCCAGCGAGGCGCTCGCGGCGTTGGACCCGGATATCATCGTGTTCTCGGACCGCGTGCTCGCCGATCAAGCCGCCTTGCAGGCCCTGTTGAAAGAAAACCCTGCACTGGCCGCCTCGCGTGCAGTGCGCGATCAGCGTCTGGTTCAGCTCGACCCGACCCTGCTGGTCGGAGGGTTGGGGCCGCGCTTGCCCGCCAGCCTTCAGGTGCTGGCGGCAGCGTTCTATCCTTCGGCCAACATCCGCTTCGCGCCATGAGGCCACGGATTCGACCGCGCACGTTGTTCATCTGGCTGGGCTTGGCATGCATGCTCGCCATCCTGCTTTCGTTGTCGTTGGGGCCCGTAAGCCTGCCGTTGACCGATACGCTGCAGGCCAGCTTGCGGCTTGTGGGTGTGCCGCTTTCAGCGGAGGGTTTGCAGCAGGCGCAGATGATCATTGGCCAGATCCGCCTACCGCGCACGCTGCTGGGGCTGGCTGTAGGCGCAGTGCTGGCCTTGTCCGGGGTGGCCATGCAGGGGTTGTTTCGCAACCCACTGGCAGACCCTGGGCTGGTGGGCGTGGCGGCCGGAGCGGCGGTTGGGGCGGCAGTCGCGATCGTTGGGGCTCGGTGGCTGGGTAACGTCCCCGAGGGTTTGTCACCGTATCTGTTGTCGCTGTGTGCGTTTCTCGGCGGACTGGGTGTAACCGCGCTGGTCTACCGGCTGGGCAGGCGCGACGGGCAGACCAATGTGGCTACCATGCTGCTGGCCGGGGTTGCCATGACCGCACTGGGCGGCGCGACCGTGGGGCTTTTCAGCTACCTGGCCGATGACGCCACCCTGCGCACCCTGACGTTCTGGAACCTGGGCAGCCTCAATGGCGCCAGTTACGCGCGGATCTGGCCTCTGCTGCTGGTCGCGACGGGCATCTCGCTCTGGCTGCCTCGACGGGCGAGGGCGCTCAATGTGTTGATGCTGGGTGAGTCCGAAGCCCGGCACCTGGGTATCGACGTCGAGCGCTTGAAGCGGGAGTTGGTGTTCTGCACGGCATTGGGCGTCGGGGCGGCAGTGGCTGCAGCCGGCTTGATCGGCTTCATTGGCCTGGTGGTGCCGCACCTGGTGCGACTGCTGGCCGGCCCTGATCATCGGGTGGTATTGCCAGCCTCGTTGTTGGCAGGGGGCGCTTTGATGCTGATGGCCGATCTGCTAGCGCGGCTGCTGTTGGCGCCTGCCGAACTTCCCATCGGTATCGTCACTGCCTTCATTGGCGCACCGTTTTTCCTGTACCTGCTGATCCGAGGACGCGCGTGATGCTGCAAGCCGAAGGCCTCTACCTGCGCCGTGGTAAACAGGACGTTCTGCGAGGTATCGACCTGCAGCTGGCGCCTGGGCAGATCGTCGGTGTATTGGGCCCTAACGGTGCGGGCAAGAGCAGTCTGCTGGGGGCGCTCAGTGGCGAACTCGTGCCTGCGCAGGGGCGGGTGACGCTGCAAGGGCGTCTGCTGTCGGACTGGGCCGGCCCCGAGCGCGCGCAACGGTTGGCGGTGTTGCCGCAGGTGGCCAGCCTAGGCTTTGCCTTCCAGGTGCAGGACGTCGTGGGCATGGGGCGCATGCCATACGCCACCGGGCGCCAGCGTGACGCGCAGATTGTGGAGGCGGCCTTGCAGGCGGCAGACGCGACCCACCTTGCACAACGCAGTTATTTGGCGTTGTCGGGTGGCGAGCGCCAGCGGGTGCACCTGGCACGGGTGATGGCGCAGTTGTGGCCGGGCGAAGAGGGCGTGACGTTGTTGCTCGACGAGCCGACCTCCATGCTCGACCCGCTGCACCAACACACGACCCTGGAGGCGGTGCGTCGTTTCGCGGACCGTGGCGCTGGCGTTTTGCTCATTCTGCATGACCTTAATCTTGCAGCACGGTACTGCGACCGGATCCTGTTACTGGAACAGGGACGCAGTTACGCCCTAGACAGCCCTGCCAGTGTGCTCACCCCAAAGGCGCTGAAGGCCGTCTTCGGAATCGACGTCATCGTGCAGGCGCATCCTGAGCGGGGGCATCCCTTGGTCATCGCCCGCTGAAATAGAAGCAGGATGGGTTCATGAAGCTGTCGGACATTCGCCTGAACAGCCAGGCAAAAAAAGACCCGGCAAATTGCCGGGTCAATAACCGTGATTAGCCTGATGAGGAGATAATCTGAGAGTCCGAACCAAGGGCTCTGAGGTTATCCAACCAGTCTCGCGACCAGTTGTGATAATCATAACGATTCTCATTCATGGGTCAATAGCTTATTGCACTTTATTTTTTGCCTCGCGCTGAGTCGCGGATTCCAACTGTTGGAGCAGTGCCGCCTTGCCCGCATGCGGCAGTGCTCTCCAGTTCACATCCAGCAGGGCGCCCTCGATGGCGAACAGCAGGACCTTGGTAGCGCGAAAGCCGCGAGCCTTCACCGCCAGGTAGGCCTGGACTGCGCCAAGCCGCCGCAAATCCGACGAGCTTTGCACCCCGGCAGCCTTCAGCCACTGGACCGAAGTCTTGCCAAGGTTTTTCAGGCAGTAAAGATCCTCGCTCATCACGCCTCCTTGCGATGGTTGAGGAAAGAGCGGATGCCGTTAGAGGAAGTGTAGCGGGGCAGGACAAGTGCGCGGCCTTTTAACAAGGCCGCAGGTCGAAGGCGCGTTGCTTGAAATGGCGTCTTGCCGTGTCAGGCATCAGAGCCCGGGCAAGCGCTGACGGATTTGCTCGATGACATGGTCCATGCTGCTGCTCGCCTGGGTGTCTACCGGCGTGCTCAACGCGACTTCCTCGGCAGCCAGCGGCTCACGGCTCGCCTGCTGGGCCTGGACGACTTCCAGAGTGGCGTCCGACGGGTCCTGGCTCTGCGCCTGGCGTTGCTGCAACCAGCTGCTGATCACGGCATCCGGGGCATGGCAATCGAGGATCAGGAACGGTACGCCAGTCTGGCTGGCGACGTCGGCGGCAGCCTGGCGCTGTGCATGCTTGAGGTAGGTGGCGTCGAGCACCACCGGCAAGCCTGCCCGCAGCACGGTAGCCGCAATCTGATGAAGGCGCTGGTAAGTGGCAGCACTGGCCTCTTGGTCGTAGATGCCTGCGCTCAACTGGCCCGTCGCGTCTTGCGCCTGCTCGCCGAACAGACGTTTGCGTTCCACATCCGAGCGCACGCGCACGGCGCCCAGCGCTTCGACCAGGCGCATGGCTACGTGGCTCTTGCCGACAGCCGAAACCCCATGGGTAATGGCCAGCAGGCGTGAAGGGATGGCGCTGTAGCTTTCTGCGAGATTGGCGTAGTTGCGGTAGGTGCGCAGGGTCGTGGCCTTCTGTACGCCATCGGCGTCGGCAGGCATGCTGAACAGCGCGACCTTGGCACGTACCAGTGCGCGGTAGGCCTTGTAGAAGTTGAGCAATTCCAGCCCTTCATAGTCTCCGGTCAGTTCCAGGTACTGGCTGATGAAACGCCGGGCCAGGCACTTGAGCCCGCGGTCCTCCAGGTCCATGGCCAGGAAGGCGGTGTCGGCATAGACGTCGGTCAGGCGGAAGGGCTCATTGAACTCGATGCAATCGAAGATCACCACCTGGCCATCAATCAGCGTGGCATTGCCCAGGTGAATGTCACCGTGGCATTCGCGAATGAAACCTTCGGCCTTGCGGCGTTCGAGCAGCCCATGCAAACGGTCGAAACTGCTGCGCGCCCAGGCTTGCAGGGCGTCGAGCTGTTGCAGGTCGGCCTTGTCGCTCAGAAACGGACGGATTTGTTCGAAGTTCTGTTCCACCGGTGCCATCACGCTCTCGGGCGTACCCAGCGGGTGCTCCACGGGGACGCGAGGCGCCTGCAGGTGGAATTCGGCGATCTGGCGGGCCATCTGGTCGACATGGGCAGCGGTCAGCTCACCGTTGGCCTGAAGTGTGGACAGCATCTGTCCCTGTGGGAACTGACGCATTTTCAAGGCGAACTCGATTGCCTGGCCCTCTCCACCGATCTGCGGGGCGTCGGGGCTGCCGGTGATCGGCAGCACCTCCAGGTACAGACCGTCGGTCAGGCGCTGATTCAGGCGCAGTTCTTCGTTGCAGAAGTGCTGGCGCTGATCCAGGTGGGTGAAGTCGAGGAAGCCGAAGTTCATCGGCTTCTTGATCTTGTAGGCATACTCACCCGTGAGCAATACCCAGGAGATATGCGTCTCGATGAGGTGGAACCCATCCACGGGGTGGGGGTACAGGGCAGGGTTCTGCAACGCAGTGATGAGGGCTTGGCTCACGGGAAATCCTTCCGGGGGCAGGGAATTCGAATCGGCCATTATGGTCAATGGTGCCGTCCCTGCCTACCGCCGGGCCGCCTGCCCAGCCTCAGTAAAGTGCGTATAATCCGCCGCCATGACTCGATCTCGAAATTCCCGTACCCCTAAAAAACGCCCGACCGGCCGCTCCCGTGCCTGGCTGGGCTGGGCTTTGAAGCTCAGCCTGGTAGGCTTGGTGATCATCGCCGGCTTCGCGGTCTACCTCGATGCCGTCGTGCAGGAAAAGTTTTCCGGCAAGCGCTGGACCATCCCTGCCAAGGTGTATGCCAGGCCGCTGGAGCTGTTCACCGGCCAGAAACTGAGCAAGGACGATTTCCTCACCGAACTCGACGCGCTGGGTTATCGCCGTGAAAGTGCCGCCAACGGGCCAGGCGCGGCAGCGGTGAACGGCAACACGGTGGACCTCAATACCCGTGGCTTCCAGTTCTATGAGGGCATGGAACCTGCCCAGTTCGTGCGTGTACGGTTTTCCGGTGATTACGTGGCAGGGCTTGCGGGCGCCAATGGCAAGGCCTTGGATGTGGTCCGGCTGGAGCCGCTGATGATCGGCGGCATCTACCCCAAGAACCTCGAAGATCGCATCCTGATCAAGATCGACCAGGTGCCCAAGTACCTGCTCGAAACCCTTGTGGCCACCGAAGACCGCGATTTCTACAGTCACATGGGCGTGTCGCCCAAATCCATCGCGCGGGCCATGTGGGTCAATACCTCGTCCGGATCGATGCGCCAGGGCGGCAGTACCCTGACCCAGCAACTGGTCAAGAACTTCTACCTCACCAGTGAGCGCAGCCTGAGCCGCAAGCTGACCGAGGCGATGATGGCGGTCTTGCTGGAACTGCATTACGACAAGCGCGAGATCCTGGAGGCCTACCTCAACGAGGTGTTCGTCGGCCAGGACGGCCAGCGTGCCGTGCATGGTTTCGGCCTGGCCAGCCAGTTCTTCTTCAGCCAGCCGTTGTCCGAGCTCAAGCTGCACCAGATCGCATTGTTGGTCGGCATGGTCAAGGGCCCGTCTTACTACAACCCGCGCCGTTACCCGGAACGTGCGTTGGCCAGGCGTAACCTGGTACTGGACCTGGTCGCCGAGCAGGGCGTGGCCAGCCAGGCCGAAGTGGATGCGGCGAAGAAGATGCCCCTGGGCGTCACCAAGCGCGGCAGCTTGGCCGACAGCTCGTTCCCGGCCTTCCTGGACCTGGTCAAGCGCCAGCTGCGCCAGGACTACCGCGACGAAGACTTGACCGAAGAGGGGCTGCGAATTTTCACCAGCTTCGACCCGATCCTGCAGATGAAAGCCGAAACCTCGATGAACGAGACGTTCAAGCGCCTGGCCGGGCGCAAGGGCGCCGACGAGGTGGAATCGGCGATGGTCGTGACCAACCCTGAAACCGGCGAGGTGCAGGCCCTGATCGGCAGCCGCCAGTCGGGCTTTGCCGGCTTCAACCGCGCCATCGATGCCGTGCGCCCGATTGGTTCTCTGGTCAAACCGGCGGTGTACCTGACGGCCCTCGAGCAGCCGAGCAAGTACACCCTGACCAGCTGGGTGCAGGACGAACCGTTCTCGGTCAAGGCTGCCAACGGACAGGTGTGGCGCCCGCAGAACTACGACAGGCGTTCGCACGGCACCATCTACCTGTACCAGGGGCTGGCGCATTCGTACAACCTGTCCACCGCCAAGCTTGGCCTGGAAGTGGGTGTGCCGAACGTGATCAAGACCATTGGGCGACTGGGTGTGGACGTGGACTGGCCGGCGTTCCCATCGATGTTGCTGGGTGCAGGCGGGATGTCGCCGATGCAGGTCGCGACCATGTACCAGACCCTGGCCAACGGTGGCTTCAACACGCCGATGCGCGGTATTCGCAGCGTACTGACGGCCGAAGGCGAGCCGCTCAAGCGCTATCCGTTCCAGATCCAGCAGACATTCGACCCTGCGGCCATCTACCTGGTGCAGAACGCCATGCAGCGGGTCATGCGGGAAGGCACCGGGCGCTCGGTGTACAACACCTTGCCGCGTACCCTCACCCTGGCGGGCAAGACCGGTACCAGCAACGATTCGCGTGACAGCTGGTTCTCAGGCTTCAGCCAGGACCTGCTGGCGGTGGTCTGGATGGGGCGCGACGACAACGGTAAAACGCCCTTCACCGGCGCTACCGGCGCGCTGCAGGTGTGGACCAGCTTCATGAAAAAAGCCGACCCACTGCCGCTCGACATGCCCCAGCCCGACAACGTGGTGCAGGCCTGGATTGATCCCTACAGCGGCCAGGGGTCTGACAGCAGCTGTCCGGGGGCCGTGCAGATGCCGTATATTCGCGGGAGTGAACCGCCTGCCGGCGCGACCTGTGGCGGCGAGCAGAATCCAGCTGAATCGGTCATGGACTGGGTCAAGGGCTGGATGAATTAAGCACAGGCTGCATTGAAGAGGTGTGACGTGAACAAGTGGCTGTTTCCTGCCGTGACGGCGCTGGTGGTGCTCCAGGGGTGCTCCAGCGTGCCTCGCGGCAATATACCGGTGGTCGACTCCAGTACCCGCGTGTCCAACAGCGAGCGCGTCACGGCCAAGCGCCAGGCCCCTGGCATCAATGCCGGCACGCCCCAGGCGCAGACCCTGCCGGAAGACTCCGGCGTCACGGTGATGATTCCCCAGGGGGCCGGGGCGTCCGGCATCCAGACGTTCCCTGCCGGCAATGGCGCGGCGCCTATCAGCACGACGCCGATCACTACCGAGCCGGTCAACGCCCAACCGATCACCACTGACCCTAACCCCATTGCCGACGAGCCTTTCGATATTGCGTCGATGAACAGCGCGTCGGCCCCCAAGGCCAGCAGCGCGCCAACCGGTATTCCGCGTAGCGGCGCTGGCGGCGGGTTGTCTGCTGACGAACAGCTCGATGGGCCGGTGCTGGCACTGCTGACCACCGCTCAGACGCAGCAGGGCAGCGGCGATTTCAACGGCGCTGCCTCGAGCCTAGAGCGGGCCCAGCGGATCGCGCCGCGGGAGCCGCAGGTACTCTACCGGTTGGCGCAGGTCAGGCTGTCCCAGGGTGACGCCCCGCAGGCCGAGCAGTTGGCGCGTCGTGCGCTGACCTATGCCAATGGGCGTCCGAGCCTGCAGGCCGAGTTGTGGAACACGATCGCCCAGGCGCGTGAGAAGCAAGGCGACAGTGCCGGGGCAGCGCAGGCACGGCAAAAAGCACGGGTGAGCTCGTGACGGTGCAGCCGCGGGTACTGGCCATCGCCGACCACCTGATGCTGATCGAGCGTGAGTTGCAGGTGCAAGGTTGGTGGGACGACGAGGCGCCTGAGGACGATGCACTGGAGAGCACGGTGCCCTTCGCGGTCGACACCCTGCGTTTCGAGCAGTGGCTGCAGTGGATTTTTCTGCCGCGTATGAAGATCATCATCGAGTTGGGTCACCCATTGCCCAACGCGTCGGGGATCCTCACCATGGCTGAAACCGTGTTCGTGAACCGGCCGGAGCAGAGCCGGGAGCTGCGCCGGCTGTTGGCAGCATTCGACCAATTGATCGCCTCGACCGCCTGATTTATTCCAATTTTCCTTCAAGGGCCGCAGATTGTGGCCCTTTTTTATAGAAATCTTAATTTTTCTGCTGCTTTAGTGATTTTTAGTGGTGCCAGGAATTCATCTTGGCTGAAAATTGGCAATAATTTTTCTTGACTTGTCGCCGCCAAATAACAAGAATCCAACTTCCGCTGTAGTGGGACTGCCAGAAGCAGACCCGCTAAGCAGATCATGAGGCGCACACCCGCGCCGACCTGTTACACCCCGCAACGCGTTACCTCGCGCTGGGTGGGAAACCCCCGCAACACTCTGGGGAGCTCCCAATACTTGCTCAGTCAGTGCTGACGTTCGCTCATGCTCTGCTTGGCAGTAAACCTATTAAGACCCGCCTGTTGGGGCGGTATTCTGGCGTTTTAGAGGTGAACAACGTGGAGCTTTTATCTGGCGCTGAGATGGTCGTCCGCTTCTTGCGCGACGAAGGCGTTAAGCACATCTACGGGTACCCTGGTGGTGCTCTCCTGCACGTCTACGACGCGCTGTTCAAGGAACCGGAAGTCGAGCACATCCTGGTTCGCCACGAACAGGCGGCGACGCACATGGCTGACGGCTACGCCCGCGCTACCGGCAAGGCCGGCGTGGTGCTGGTGACGTCCGGCCCGGGTGCGACCAATGCCATCACGGGCATTGCCACTGCCTACATGGACTCCATTCCGATGGTCATCCTGTCCGGCCAGGTGCCTAGCACCATGGTAGGTACCGATGCCTTCCAGGAAACCGACATGATCGGTATCTCCCGGCCTATCGTGAAGCACAGCTTCATGATCAAGAACCCGACCGAGATTCCGGAAATCCTGAAAAAAGCATTCTACCTGGCGCAATCCGGCCGCCCAGGCCCGGTGGTGGTCGATATCCCCAAGGACATGACCAACCCGGCTGAAAAATTCGAGTACGTGTACCCCAAGAAGGTCAAGCTGCGCTCTTACAGCCCGGCGGTGCGCGGGCATTCCGGGCAGATTCGCAAGGCGGCAGAAATGTTGCTGGCCGCCAAGCGCCCGATCGTCTACGCCGGCGGCGGCGTGATCCTGGGTGGTGGGTCCGAGTCCCTGACCGAGATCGCCAAGTCGCTGAACCTGCCAGTCACCAATACCCTGATGGGGTTGGGCTGCTTCCCGGGTACCGATCGCCAGTTCCTTGGCATGCTGGGTATGCATGGCAGCTTCACTGCCAACATGGCCATGCACAACGCCGATGTCATCTTCGCCGTCGGTGCGCGTTTCGACGACCGTGTGGTCAACGGCCCGGCCAAGTTCTGCCCGAACGCCAAGATCATCCATATCGACATCGACCCGGCTTCGATCTCCAAGATGATCAAGGCCGACGTACCGATCGTTGGCCCAGTGGACAGCGTGTTGTCCGAGATGATCGGCATTCTCAAGGAAATCGGCGAGCAGCCTGAGAAGGCGTCGCTCGATGCCTGGTGGAAGCAGATCGATGAATGGCGTGGCAATGGCGAACTGTTCCCTTATGACAAGGGCGACGGCAATGTCATCAAGCCGCAGAAAGTCATCGAGACGCTGTGCGAAGTCACCAACGGCGATGCCTTCGTGACCTCGGACGTGGGCCAGCACCAGATGTTCGCTGCCCAGTACTACCGCTTCAACAAACCCAACCGCTGGATCAACTCCGGTGGCCTGGGCACGATGGGCTTCGGCTTCCCGGCAGCGATGGGCATCAAGCTCAATTTCCCGGATCAGGACGTTGCCTGTGTAACCGGTGAAGGCAGCATCCAGATGAACATCCAGGAGCTGTCGACCTGCATGCAGTACGGCCTGCCGGTCAAGATCGTCAACATGAACAATGGTGTGCTGGGCATGGTTCGCCAGTGGCAGGACATGGCCTACAACGGCCGTCACTCGCACTCTTATGTCGAGTCGCTGCCTGACTTCATCAAGCTGGCTGAGGCCTATGGCCATGTGGGCATCCGCATCACCAGCCTGAAGGACCTCAAGCCCAAGCTTGAAGAGGCCTTCGCGATGAAGGATCGCCTGGTGTTCATCGACATCGCGGTTGACCGCAGCGAGCATGTCTATCCGATGCAGATCAAGGACGGCTCGATGCGTGACATGTGGCTGAGCAAGACGGAGCGTACCTGATATGCGGCACATCATTTCCCTGCTGCTGGAAAACGAACCGGGTGCCTTGTCCCGTGTGGTCGGCCTGTTCTCCCAGCGCAACTACAACATTGAAAGCCTGACCGTGGCGCCGACCGAAGACCCGACCCTGTCGCGTCTGACGTTGACCACCGTTGGCCATGACGAAGTGATCGAACAGATCACCAAGAACCTGAACAAGCTGGTCGAAGTGGTCAAGCTTGTCGACCTGTCGGAAAGCGCTCATATCGAACGCGAGCTGATGCTGGTCAAGGTCAAGGCCACCGGTGCCCAGCGTGCCGAGATCAAGCGCACCACGGATATCTTCCGTGGCCAGATCGTCGATGTGACTGCCAGCGTGTACACCGTGCAACTGAGCGGCACCAGCGACAAGCTGGACAGCTTCATCCAGGCCATCGGCACTGCATCGATTCTCGAAACCGTGCGCAGCGGCGTTACCGGCATTGCCCGTGGCGACAAAGTGCTCAGCATCTGAATTCAACAATAAATTAGCGATGGCTCCATTGGGGCCGGGATATAACCAGGGGTATTTCATGAAAGTTTTCTACGATAAAGACTGCGACCTTTCCATCATCCAGGGTAAGAAAGTCGCCATCATCGGCTACGGCTCCCAGGGCCACGCTCAGGCGTGCAACCTGAAAGACTCCGGTGTGGATGTCACTATCGGTCTGCGTAAAGGTTCGGCCACCGTTGCCAAGGCAGAAGCCCACGGCCTGAAAGTGACCGACGTAGCTTCGGCAGTCGCCGCTGCCGACCTGGTCATGATCCTGACCCCGGACGAATTCCAGGGCCAGCTGTACAAGCAGGAAATCGAACCGAACATCAAGAAGGGCGCTACCCTGGCGTTCTCCCATGGCTTCGCGATCCACTACAACCAGGTGGTTCCACGTGCCGATCTCGACGTGATCATGATCGCCCCGAAAGCCCCGGGTCACACCGTGCGCTCCGAGTTCGTCAAAGGTGGCGGTATCCCTGACCTGATCGCTATCTACCAGGATGCTTCGGGCAACGCCAAGAACGTCGCCCTGTCCTACGCCTCGGGTGTAGGCGGTGGCCGTACCGGCATCATCGAAACCACCTTCAAGGACGAGACCGAAACCGACCTGTTCGGCGAGCAGGCTGTGCTGTGTGGCGGTACCGTCGAACTGGTCAAGGCTGGTTTCGAGACCCTGGTCGAAGCCGGCTATGCCCCGGAAATGGCCTACTTCGAGTGCTTGCACGAGCTGAAGCTGATCGTTGACCTCATGTACGAAGGCGGTATCGCCAACATGAACTACTCGATCTCCAACAACGCCGAATACGGCGAGTACGTGACCGGTCCAGAAGTCATCAACGAAGAATCCCGTAAAGCCATGCGCAATGCACTCAAGCGCATCCAGGACGGCGAGTACGCGAAGATGTTCATCTCCGAAGGCGCTACCAACTACCCATCGATGACCGCCAAGCGCCGTAACAACGCCGCGCACGGCATCGAAGTCATCGGCGAGAAGCTGCGTTCGATGATGCCGTGGATCTCGGCCAACAAGATCGTCGACAAGACCAAGAACTAAGGTTTATCGAACGATGAAAAACGCGGCTTAGGCCGCGTTTTTTCGTTCTGGCAGCCAGCTTCTGGTATAAAGCAGACCAGTGGCCCGCCGTCAGAACCTGTTTAGCGGGCCCGTGTCGAACTTTTTCCATCCTGTTGCAAGGTACCCTCCATGAGCGAACGTCCCGAAGAGCCGAACAAGCCCTCCGACGCCGAAAGCCTGCTACCTGTCGATGAGCACATTGAAGAGGGGCATGACGACGAAGGGCGCAAGGTGCGTCATCGCGGCATTTATCTGCTGCCCAACCTGTTCACTACCGCGAACCTGTTCGCTGGTTTCTATTCCATCATCAGTTCGATGAACGCACAGAGTGCCCTGAGCGCTGGCGACCCGCGCGAAGCGAGCAAGTATTTTGCCTTTGCTGCCATCGCCATCTTCGTGGCCATGGTGCTCGATGGCCTCGATGGCCGGGTAGCGCGCATGACCAATACCCAGAGCGCCTTCGGCGCCGAGTACGATTCGCTGTCGGACATGGTCGCCTTCGGCGTGGCCCCCGCGCTGCTGGCCTTTGGCTGGGCGCTGGGTGACATGGGCAAGGTCGGCTGGATGGTGGCCTTCATTTATGTGGCCGGTGCTGCGCTTCGTCTGGCGCGTTTCAATACACAGGTGGGCACCGCCGACAAACGCTACTTCATCGGCCTGGCCAGCCCGGCTGCAGCCGGCGTGGTGGCCGGTACGGTATGGGCGTTCAGCGACTATGGCATCCAGGGCTCGAAGCTCTCGTTCCTGGTGGCGCTTCTGGTGGCGGCTGCGGGCATGCTGATGGTCAGCAACATCAAGTACAACAGCTTCAAGGAACTTGACCTCAAGGGGCGCGTGCCTTTCGTGGCGATCCTTGCCGTGGTGCTGGTGTTCGCAGTGGTCTTCAGCGATCCTCCGCGCATTCTGCTGCTGGCCTTCCTGGCCTATGCGGCTTCCGGCCCTATCCAGTTCCTGCTGCGCTCGCGTCGTCGCAAGGGGTGACAATCCCTTAATTGTGGAATAACCCTCCGGTTCCATAGTCTTACTGGTACATCCGTTACCCAGTGCTATGGAGCCGCTCATGCTTATCAAGCTTCCCAGGTCAGGCGAATGCAAGGCGTCGGAGATCACCCCTGAAGGCCTCTATCTCTCACGCCGCACCCTGATGGGTGGCTCGCTCGCGGGTTTGGCACTGGGTACGTTGCCGGGCAACGTTCTGGCCGGCGAGCCGTCTCGCTACCCTGACGTACAGGCTGGCAAGGCGCCTGCCTGGTTTGCCGAAAAGCTGCCTGGTACCCGTTGGCAGGCGGTGACGGTCCAAAACGAAGCCGTGACCCCCTTCAAGGATGCCACCCACTACAACAACTTCTATGAGTTCGGGCCCGACAAGGGCGACCCGGCTGCGAACGCAGGCAGCCTTAAGACCGAACCCTGGAGCGTTGTCATTGATGGGGAAGTGGGTAAACCCGGTCGCTATGCACTGGAGGACTTCGTCAAACCCTACCAACTCGAAGAGCGTGTCTATCGACTTCGCTGCGTGGAAGCGTGGTCGATGGTCATTCCGTGGCTGGGCTTCCCATTGGCGCACGTGCTCAAGCAGGTCGAACCCACCTCCAAGGCCCGTTACGTCCGTTTCGAAACCCTCGAGGATCCCAAGAGCATGCCCGGCCAGCGTTCTGGCTTTGCATTGATCGATTGGCCTTATGAAGAGGGGCTGCGCCTGGACGAGGCGATGCATCCGCTGGCCATCCTGGCAGTCGGTATGTATGGCCGGGAGCTGCCGAACCAGAACGGGGCCCCGCTCAGGTTGGTCGTGCCCTGGAAGTATGGCTTCAAAAGCATCAAGTCGATCGTGCGCATCAGCCTGGTGGCAGAGCAACCGAAAACCACTTGGCAGGGGTTGGCTCCGGATGAGTATGGCTTCTATGCCAACGTGAACCCGACCGTCGACCACCCGCGCTGGAGCCAGGCTCGTGAACGCAGGTTGCCTAGCGGGCTGTTCAGTCCCAATGTGCGAGAGACACAGATGTTCAACGGCTATGCCGATGAGGTGGCGTCGCTGTATGACGGGCTGGATCTGCGGAAGAACTACTGATGAGATATCCCTGGTTTCGTCTAGGTATATTCATGGCAGGCTGCGTATTTCCGGCCTGGTGGCTGTATGAGGCATCGGCCAGCCTGTTGGGCCCTGATCCGGGCAAGGTGTTGATGGACCGGTTGGGGTTGGGCGCCTTGGTGTTTCTGTTAATCAGCCTGTGCATGACGCCATTGCAGCGGGTTACCGGTTGGCCGGGCTGGATCGTGGTGCGACGTCAGCTCGGGCTGTGGGTGTTTGCCTACATCGTGTTGCATGTGCTGGCGTACCTGTTCTTCATCCTGGGGTTGGACTGGGGACAGTTGACGGTAGAACTGCGCAAGCGACCGTACATCATCGTGGGTGCCCTTGGTTTGCTGGGTTTGCTGGTGTTGGCGGTCACGTCCAATCGCTACAGCCAGCGCCGCCTGGGCGCGCGGTGGAAGAAGCTGCATAGGCTGGTCTACGCAGTACTGGGCCTGGGGCTGCTGCATTTTCTGTGGATCGTACGCTCTGACCTGCGGGAGTGGGCTGTCTATGCCTTTATTGGGATGTTGTTGATGGTGCTGAGGATACCGGCTGTTGCGCGTTCGCTTGCGCGCGTGAACCGCAGCAAGGGGAGGGCGGTTCGAGGTGGCCTTGGAAGGTGACAGGCACTTATCTCACGATTTCTGAAATTAATGGTTGACGCGGTTTCGAATCCCCTTATAATGCGCCCCACTTCCAGCGACATCGGAACGCGAAACTCCTTGAGATTCAATGGGTTAGCTAGTTCGGGTGGTGCTGTAAGGGCTACGATCGAACAGATCGGCAGCGGTTGAGAAGAAGGTTGACAGCGTGTTGAAACGCTGTAGAATTCGCCTCCCGCTACGAGAGATCGAAGCGAGTCAAGTGTTTGAAGTTGAACGAGTTTCTCGAAACAAACTTCAAAATAAACGCTTGACAGGCAACGAGGAAAGCGTAGAATGCGCGCCTCGGTTGAGACGAAACA